>CADAEX010000004.1 GCA_902787125.1 uncultured Spirochaetaceae bacterium | reverse complement strand
AGACAATGAAGAAAATTTTATTCTTGCTTTCGGCCACGATACTTTTGCTTAGCTCATGTGGCTCTATTCATGATTTCACCTATTTTCAAGATACAATGGCTGGTGATGTGAATCATATTGCTAATGCGGCTCAAGCGGTAAAAATTAAACCATACGATAAAATTTCGATTATGGTGACATGCAAGGATCCGCAGCTTTCTGCTATTTACAATCTTGTGTCGTCTTACAATCGTTTGGGACAGAATAGCGTAAGTGCTGGTACTGGGTATGTTTCTTTCTATACGGTAGATGAACAAGGTGATGTGGATTTCCCTATCCTTGGAAAGATTCATGTGGACGGTTTGACAAGAACTGAGGTTGCAGAAACGGTGAAGAACAAGTTGACAACAGCAGAACAAGGTGTGAAGGATGCCACTGTAACGGTTGAATTTGCTAACTTGCATGTCAGTGTGCTGGGTGAAGTGAAGTCTCCTGGCTACATCTCGATTGACAAAGACCAGTTTACGTTGCTTGATGCCATCGCCCGTGCTGGTGACCTTACCCAGTATGGTAATAGAAAGAACGTGAAAGTGTTCCGTAAGTCTGGCTCATCGCAGCAGACCTACGAGGTGGACTTGACAAAGTTTAATGAAGTTTGTTCTTCGCCTGTTTATATGTTGCAACAGGATGACATTATTTATGTTGACCCCAATAAGGTGAGAGCACGCCAAAGTACGGCTACTGGCAATACGCTTCTGACTCCGTCGTTCTGGATGTCGGCATTGTCTTTCGCCATGTCGGTGGCTGTATTTGTGACAAGGTAAAAAAGTGTAAAAACTATTAGCTTATAGGTCTATTTGGTATGGCAGAAGAAATCATTGTAAATCCTGTGGAGCAGGAGGAAGAAGGTTTGAGTTTTATGGACATCCTTTCCCTTTGTATTGGGAAGTGGTATTGGATTGTCGCCTCTTTGGTCATTTGTTTAATTGTGGCATTCTTGTATGTTAAAGTGACGCCACCGACTTATCTGCGTACAGCATCGATTCTGATTAAGGAGAATCAGAATGGTAAACCTTCCAGTATGGATCAGTTGTCAGAAATTGGCATCGTCAACACCACGACTAATGTTAATAACGAAATCATCACCATTAAGTCTCCTGCCATTGTCTTGGGCGTGGTGCAGCGTTTGGGAATGGATGTGAACTACTATGTGGATGGAACTTTTTACCGCAAGCTGCTTTATGGTACCAATCTTCCTTTCCAGATTGATTTCTTGGATGCGGATGAGAAATTCGTGACGGGGCTCCTTTCGGTGAAAGATGACCAGTTCAAGCTGGATGTGCAGACACTGGATGGTGAACCATGTGAATATGTGGTGAAGGGAAATCTGAAAGATACAGTTGAAACGTCGTTGGGACGAGTGTATGTAACCAACAACCCTGTTTATCTCCCATTGTATGAGCCTATTACGGAGGTGGAGATTGAGAAAAGAACGTTACATTCTACGGTGGAGCGTTGTGTGAACCGCGTGAGTGTGGAGTTGCAGGATAAGAACGCTTCCGTGATAGACATTGCTTACGATGATGTGTCTATCCAACGTGCTGAAGACTTTGTGAACATGATAACTGCCTATAAGGGCAAGTTCCTGTCCGGCAAGAATCTGGCGGCCACCCTCACCGCACTGGTGGAGGAGATACGTTACTGGGACTATCTGGTGATGGAATTCCAGAAGAACGAGAAAGAAGCCAAATGGAAGTACAAGAACATCCTCACATTCATAAGCCTCTTAGACAAGTGGGAACAGGAGAATGACAACGAGGAGAGCATCTACTCCTACCTTAACAAGATAACTCTTATAACCAGGGATGATGACCAGGATTCAGAGGGAGGCAAGGTTGGACTTATGACCATACACGCCGCCAAAGGACTGGAATTCAAGGTGGTGTTCCTGGCCGGATGCGAGGATGCTGTTATTCCTCATGCACGGGCACTGGAAGATGATCCTTCCAACATAGAGGAGGAGCGGCGTCTTTTCTATGTGGCTGTGACCAGAGCCATGGACAAGCTGTATATCACCAGCTGCAAGATGCGCCATCACATGAGGGAGAGTGTAACCTGCATCCCGTCACGGTTTTTGGAGGAAATACCTGCAGAACTTATTCAGACTGGAGATGATGAAAAGCAGGAAAGCCCTGAAGAGGCACATAAAAGGATGATGGCACAGTTTGAGAAGCTGAAAGCCCGCTGGAAATAGAAAAGCAGATTATTCTTTCTTATTCTCTGCTATATATTTTTTGATGGCGGCAAAGGATTTGTCGCTTATGACATGCTCTACCCTGCATGCATCCTCCAAGGCAGTTTTCTTATCTACCCCTAAAGATATAAGCATATCGGAGAGCACCACATGGCGTTCGTATATTTTCTTTGCAATCTGGCTTCCCTTCCGGGTCAGGGTTATGGAACCTTTATCATCCACGGTAATGCAGTTCTCTTCCTTAAGTATGGAGAGACCCCGGCTTACAGAAGGCTTTGAGAAACCCATATCCTCGGCTACATCAATTGCCCGGACAGTATCTTTCTTGCCTTTTAAGATAAGGATTGTCTCCAGATACATTTCACCAGATTCCTGCATATATATACCCCTTTCTATAATTATAACATGGCTTTTATATAAAAACCAGTTTAAAAAAAATAAAAAATATGTAAAAATATCGGTATAGGAGAGACAGATGGCAAGAGAAAGCACAGAACAGCGCGGTCTGGGAAAAGACTGGACTGCCGAGAAATACATTGAAAAATCGGTAAAGGAAATAAGAGCACAGGTTGGAGAAGGCAAGGTTCTTCTGGCCCTTTCCGGCGGAGTTGACAGCTCTGTTGTGGCAGCACTGCTTATCAAGGCAATAGGGAAACAGCTTTACTGTGTTCACGTCAACCACGGACTTCTGCGCAAAGGGGAGCCGGAGCAGGTGGTGGATGTTTTCAAGCACCAGATGGATGCAAACCTGATTTACGTTGATGCAACCGAGCGGTTCCTTACCAAGCTTGCCGGAGTTTCCGACCCTGAGCAGAAGCGAAAGATAATCGGAAAAGAGTTCATAGATGTGTTTGCCGACGAGGCAAAGAAACTGGACGGTATAAAGTTCCTGGCTCAGGGGACAATTTACCCCGATATCACAGAGTCCGAAAAGGGTGTAAAGGCACACCACAATGTGGGCGGTCTGCCTAAGGAGCTTAACTTTGAATTGGTGGAGCCTGTGAAGATGCTCTACAAGGACGAGGTCAGAGCTGTAGGAAAGGCACTGGGACTGCCAGACACCATGGTTTACCGCCAGCCGTTCCCAGGACCGGGACTTGGAGTGCGGTGCATCGGTGCCATAACCAGAGACAGGCTCGAGGCAGTCCGGGAGTCTGATGCCATACTTAGAGAAGAGTTTGCCAAAGGAGGCCTTGCCGGAAAAGTTTGGCAGTACTTCACAATTGTTCCGGATTTAAAGTCCACAGGAATAATTGATGGAAAGAGAAGCTGGGACTGGCCTGTGATTATAAGAGCAGTGAACAGCACCGATGCTACAGCGGCAACTATAGAGGATATTCCATATCCGCTGCTGCACCGTATTACAGATAGAATCCTATCCGAGGTGAAGGGTGTGAACAGAGTTCTTTACGACCTGTCTCCAAAGCCAATCTCCACCATCGAATGGGAATGATTTTATAGGAAGCGTATCGAAGTGGTCATAACGGGCCTGACTCGAAATCAGGTAGCCCCTCTGGGGCCCGAGGGTTCGAATCCCTCCGCTTCCGTATTTATTTTATTGTGAAGATATCAGCAAAGCCGGTTATTGTAAGAACTTCCTTGATATCATCACATACATTGCTCAGTGACATGCTGCCGATTTTGGACATAGTCTTGTGGCCCATAAGGAACACACGGAGTCCTGCAGAAGAGACATATATAAGATCCTTGAGATCCAGCTCCAGCTCCTTTGCTCCGTCAAGCTCATTCTTAATCACAGCTTCCAGCTGAGGTGCTGTAAGGGTATCAAGCCTTCCGCTGAGGGCAAGTGTAAGTTTATCGCCCTCTCTCTTTTTTACAATTTCCATAATATTCCTCCTAGAACATAAGTGTATCAACAGAATCAAGACGTGTCTCTATCTGATTCTTATAATGTGCAATAAGTTTTTTCCCTTCCTCAGTGTCAAATCCGTTCCTGCGGATAAGACGGCGCATCAGACGGGCATAGCCGAGTATGGCAGCTTTATTCTCCACTGCCTTAAGGGCATCCGGGTCACTGGTGCCGAAGTAAAGCGGCAGCATCTTCTTCCATACCGATATTGTAGTGTCATAATCAAGCCCCTGAAAAGCCACAGTGGCGTCGTGGTCAAAATCGTAGAATCCCACGAATGCATTGTAGATTGATGCAAACTCAAAGACAGGATTGCCCTGGCACAGGGTGTCCATATCGATAAGAAGCACCTCGCCGTTCTGCATCATCACATTCTTGGTGTGGTAATCACCGTGGATCATGTGGTGGTCTATAGGAACGGCCTCCACCAATTTATGGAGCTTTTCCCATTTCTCTGAATCAAGGTAATCCTTGAGGAAGTTGACCCAGCCAATGACTACTGCGCGCTGGTCAGGCATATCTTCGGGGTTCACCTCGGTGGAATGAATCTTTTTAAGCAGATCCACAAAGAGACCCACATATTTATCCAGATCCTGAGGGTTGGCCGCAATAAGCTTGGAGAAGGATTTGGCATTCAGAAGCTCAAACACAGAGCCGTAGCTGTCCCCCACTTTGGCAACATCGTAAGGAATTGCAGTAGGAATGCCCAGTATGAAAGCCTTCCTGGCCAACTCCCTCTCCCGGTGGATATCGGGCAGTGCATCGGCCTTATAGTAGACTTTCACAATAGTGTCTTTATCCAGGCGGTAGACCTTTCCGTTGGCCCCCTGTCCTATCACTTCGCAGCCATCTACAGAAAGCTTCCGGTAGCCTTTGGAGACAGGAATCATCTCGGTAAAGCCGGTCATCTCGAAAATCTCATAGATTGCAGAAGATGCATTTATGATCTTCAGCTCCGGACGCAGCTTTCTGACCCGCAGGATCACACGCAGTCCTGCACTGGAAATGTATTCCAGATCGTCGGCATCAATCACCACAGAAGGATTTTTACATCCATTCAACGCCTCCAGAATCTCCTCTTCCAAAGGGGCGGCATTGCTGGAATCTATCCGGCCGTGCAGCTGTATAGAAAAAATATCATCTTTTATATTTGTTGTGATCAAACTCATAAATACCTCATTTACCAAAGACTTCTTCTAAAAGCCAGATATATTCTTTGTAGGCAAAGGTCTCTTTAAGCTCGCCCAGATGTTTTGCAATAGTCTTATAGTACCAGCCATGCTTGGCCGGATCCTTCTGGTTAAGATCTTTCCAGAACTCGTTTCCATATTGCTTATAATAACGGTAGAAAGAGCGCATATTAGAAAGCTTGTCCCCCAACCACATTATCTTTACCCCCATATCCTTGGTATGCTCAAGCATAAGGAGGGAATCGGCCTTCCGCTCCACCCAGGTCTCTGCAGGGGGGCGTGGATCCAGACGGTCCTCGGAATCGCTCTGCACCAGGGCCGATACTCTTGGGCCGAACTGCTCGCGGATAAGAGCCGGGTCAACACCGCAGTCCTCTATGACATCATGGAGCACCCCTGCCGCCATAATCTCACGGTTGTCAGTCATAGTGGAGATGATGGAAGCCACTTCAAGAGGATGCAGGATGTAGGGTGTATCAGAAAGCTTACGGTTCTGTCCCTCATGGGCCTGAACCGCAAATTGTATGGCTTTGTCCAGCACATCCATGATCATTTCCTCTTTGAGATAGTAAGGATATTCTTGCCATCCTGACGCTGATAGCTGATACTGTCCATGCTCTTTTTCACCATGTAGATGCCAAGACCGCCTATCTTGCGCTTTTCTGCAGACTCTGTGACATCCGGATCAGGCTTTGCCAGCGGATCAAAAGGGATACCCGAGTCGGTAAGCCGGATAACCACGCTGTCGCCGGAAGTATCAATCTCTATCTTGGCTGTCCCCTTTGAATCGGGATAAGCGTAGTGAGCCACATTTACAAACAGCTCCTCAAGGGCAACCGAAAGGGTCACCACAAGCTTCGGAGAGGCCTCTGCCTTATCAAGCTCTTCTTCCAGGAATGCGATGACTGCAGCAAGTTCATCTATCTCTGCAGGGAAAATTCTCTCTGTCATACATATACAGTATATCAAGACTTTCATAGACTTGCAACAAAAGAGATTAACGAATATGCTTAAATTATGGGAGCAATAGAGCCATTTGCAAAAAATAAGCTGATTATGGGTGTTCTCTCCACCCTGCCGGAGAAAAAAGATGAGCTCCGCCACCTGCTGGTGGAGGAGTTCGGCCCCATCGACTACGAGAGCCAGGAGTTCGACTTCAACTTCACCGACTATTATGTGCCTGAGATGGGAAGCGGCATAAAGCGGTTCTTCTATTCTTTCGTGAACCTGGTAAGCCCCGACACCTTGCCAGACATCAAAATACGCACCAACGGGCTGGAGGAACAGTTTGCCCTGGATGGGAACCGGAAGATAAACCTGGATCCTGGCCTTTTAAGCTTAAGTTCCCTGATACTGGCAACAACCAAGAACAATGTCCACCGGATACCTCTGCAGAAAGGAATCTACGGCGAGGTAACCCTGATGTATGTAAACAGGGAGTACCAGACCCTCCCCTGGACCTATGCCGACTACCGCACCCCTGCCTTCCACGAGATTTTCAAGGAGATGAGGACGCTTTTAAAGAAGAAGTTTAAGGCTGCACAGTCTCAAGGAGAAAGCTGACAGGACGGAAGCCGTCGTTGCAAGAGATCATAGCTGACTCAGGATTCTTCATCCAGCCGTCGTAGAAGTTACCGCCGCCGGCTGCCAGTTCCAGTACAAAAGGCTTTACCGAATCCCAGGCACTGTCGCAGAATCCTTCAGGGCGTCTCCCTCCCGTTGCAACAAACACCATCCCCTCCTTCATGGAGCAGGCATGCTCTATAGGATTCTCAAACTGAGCCATAAGATCTTTATATTGTGTGATGCGCATCACTGTTATCCGGACATCCTTCATACTTACAATATACGTCCTTTTATAAATTTTTCAAACTTTTTTCTCAAAAATTGAAGCAGAATGAACATTTGCGTTGTGTATATAGGCAGGAGGGGCCTATGAATAAATATGTGATCGTCCTGTTCTCTCTTTTTCTAGCCTCATGCTCATTTTTCGACAGCAAAAGTGCAGAGGTTACATTCCATATTCCAGATCTGCCAAAGGAAATACAGCAGCTTGAGGTGACAAGCTACCGTGTGGTGATGGCATCAGTGGATGACAGAAAGGAGTTCACTACTAAAAAGGACACATTCAAGGCATCGGTGCCGGTGTCAGGAATCACTGCAGTACTGGCATATCCGGTTGGAATCTGGGGAGAACTTAAACCGGCAGGATTCATAGTTCACGGCAACCTGAAAGCCCACAACTGTCTGACCTGGGATGACGGATTTGCCGCAGAATGCACGGGCTCTGCCCTGGCTTCAGGATATGGCTCGGAGAACTTCAACTTCACACTGTTCCAACAGAAGCTTGTTGAAAAATCAGATGGCAACCCATGGACCCTGAACCGGGATATAATAATCTACGCCCTTTCCTACGGAATCTTCAACATGAACTACATCAAGAAGAGTGAGAGCCACACCCTGAGCCTGCCCATGTCCGGCACCGGCACCTGGTACAGCGGCACCCCGGGTTGCATACAGCAGTTTGAGCAGTCCGGCGGTTATATCAATGACCTTATGATTACAGAGGGAGAAAATATTTTTATAAACCCGGCGACAGAAAAAAGCATAACAATCTATGCCGACCGGCTCACATGGATATGTATTTCAGGCTCTACAGGCGGATTATCCGGCTATTGGTGAGCTTCTCAAAACCATTTTCTGTTATCAGGTAGTCGTTCTCCAGCCGTACGCCGCCCAGTTTAGGATCATATACTCCAGGCTCAATGGTGAACACCATCCCTTTCTCCAGCTTGACCGGATCAACTTTTGCCCGAAGGAAAGGCTTCTCGTGGATGTAGAGCCCTATACCATGCCCCAGGTTATGAGGCATTAAATAACCGTTTTTCTCAAGATAATCATTCACTGCACCTGACAGCCCGGTAGTAAGGGTACCCGGCTTAAGCAGCTTCTCTGCCACCTTCACAGCCCCTTCTATCACACTCACCATTTTTTCCTGCTCAGAATTCAGATTTCTGGTTATAGTGGTGGTGACATCGCTGGTATAACCGTCGTACTTTACGCCAAAGTCTATTATGGAAAGGCCGTCAGCAGGCATCATGGCACCAGTATAGGCCGGGAATGCGTGTATGTTGTAACTCCTCCCCATTGCTGCAGCCAAGGTCTCAAACCCGGTTCCCTCAGCCCCGGCAAGTCTTGCTTCCCGGTCAATAAGCAGCGCTATATCAGTCTCGGTGCACTGCCCGCTCCGGAGGGCCGCCTCAATCTTATCCAGGATATCATCAGTAATGGCAAAGGCTTTGCGCAATGTGGCAAGCTCCTCTGCATCCTTTATCTGCCGCATATCCTCAACAGCAGCGGCCAGCCCTCCTTCCCTGCATATGAACTGGTATGGCCCCTGGGAAATACCCATGAACTCAGGGTACGGCAGCTCCGCAGGCACCTCGACTCTGCTCCCGGCCGGCAGCTTTTCCTCGGCAAGCACTTTAGCCAGAGCCTGCGCCAGAGTCCTGCCATAATCGTTATAAGGCTTGATCTCTGTCGCAGTTGCCTTTATCTGGGCCAGGTTTATATCCCAGGGCAGCAGTATGGTCCTGCCGTCTTTAAAGATAAAAAGGACGCTGTCTGAGGGCTGCCCGGTCAGATACCGGATGCTTGGATTCCTCATCCCTTCCCGGTCGCAGAGCACCAATAAAGAAATATCCTCCCTGGCAAGCAGAGAGGATACTTTTTTCTGACGGTTTAGATATGTGTTCATCTTACTACGAAGTTGACCAGCTTGTTAGGCACAACAATAGTCTTGACCACTGTCTTGCCTGCCAGAAGTTCCTTGATTCTGTCATTGGAAAGAGCCTCTTTCTCAAGCTCTTCCTTTGAAGCTCCCTTAGGCATAGTCAGCTGGCTTCTGTTCTTGCTGTTGATCTGTACAACAATTGTGACCTCGTCATCGTGGGTAAGAGCCTCATCCCATTCCGGCCACTTCTGGAGGGCCACAGACTCATTGCCACCAAGCTTCTCCCAAAGCTCTTCGGCCAGATGCGGCGCATAAGGGCTCAAGAGCAGCACAAATGGCTTCCATGCGGCAACAGGAACTTCATCCAGCCTGTTGATCTCGTTGATGAATACCATCATCTGGGAGATTGCAGTGTTGAACTCAAGGTTCTTTGTATCCAGTGAAACTTTCTTTATAGTCTTGTGAAGCAGCTTGTTAAGCTCTGGTGCAAGAGGTGCATCGGAGAACTTCTTCTCGTCGGCAATTCTCCAGATTCTGTCCAGGAACCGGTAAACACCGGATATTCCTGTGGTGGACCAGGTCTTGGAAACGCTGAGTGGTCCCATGAACATCTCGTAGAGCCTGATGGAATCAGCACCCAGCTCTTTGACAACCTCGTCCGGATTGATTACGTTGCACAGAGATTTGGACATCTTGGCAACAACTCTCTCCAGCTCCTCGCCATCCTGGGTTGAGAAGAATTTCCCATCCTTCTCCTCCACCTGGTCGATTGCAACAAGAGCCTTGTTCTTCCGCTGATATGCATATGAGAGAATCATTCCCTGGTTCACCAGACGGTGGAACGGCTCCTTTGTGGAAACCAGACCGAAGTCATAGAGAACCTTGTGCCAGAACCGTGCATAAAGCAGGTGGAGAACGGCATGCTCAGCACCTCCCACATAGAGGTCTACAGGCATCCAGTATTTCTCTTTCTCCGGGTCAATGAACTTCTCTGTGTTATGTGGATCGATGAACCGCAGGTAGTACCAGCAGGAGCCGGCCCACTGTGGCATTGTGTTGATTTCCCGCTTAGCAGGACCGCCGCACTTCGGACATGTGGTGTTGACCCAGTCGGTGATCTCAGCCAGCGGGGATTCACCGGTACCTGTAGGCAGATAACTCTTGACCTCAGGCAGTGTGAGGGGCAGGTCCTTCTCGGAGAGCGGGACATTACCGCAGTGTGGGCAGTGCACTATAGGAATAGGCTCGCCCCAGTACCGCTGGCGGGAGAAGATCCAGTCCCGGAGCTTATAATTGATAGCCTTGTGACCGCATTTATTCTTCTCAAGGAACTCCAGCATCTTGTTGATGGCATCCTGCTTGTTAAGGCCGTCCAGCCACTGGGAGTTAACATGCTCTCCATCCTCGGTCCATGCCTGAGTCTGGACATCTACAGGAGATTTGAGGACCTCTATGATAGGCAGATTGAACTTCTTTGCAAATTCCCAGTCTCTGTCGTCGTGGGCCGGTACTGCCATGATGGCACCGGTTCCGTAGGAGATGAGTACATAATCTGCAATCCAGATAGGAATGCGTTCTCCATTTACAGGGTTGATGGCATAGCTCCCGGAGAACACACCGGTCTTATCCTTTGCCAGGTCAGTTCTTTCCAGATCTGACTTATGGGCAGCCATATCCAGGTATGCCTGGACAGCAGCTTTCTGGGATGGAACTGTAAGCTTTTCAACCAGCGGATGCTCTGGTGCAATTACCATATAGGTGGCACCGAAAAGTGTATCGCACCGGGTGGTGTAAACCTCCAGCTTCTCATCCATATTCTCCAGTTGGAAGAATACTGCAGCACCTTCGCTGCGGCCGATCCAGTTCCGCTGCATTGCCTTGATAGCCTCGGGCCAGTCCAGAAGATCAAGATCCTCAAGGAGCCTGTCGGCGTATGCAGTTATCTTGAGCATCCACTGACGGATGTTCTTGCGCACTACAGGAGTGCCGCAGCGCTCACACTTGCCCTCTTTTACCTCTTCGTTTGCAAGACCTGTCTTGCAGGAAGGACAGAAGTTGATAGGCTGCTCTGATTCATAAGCAAGTCCTTTCTCATAGAGTTTGAGGAAAATCCACTGGGTCCACTTATAGTAATCGGCCTCGCAGGTGGAGACTTCCCGGTCCCAGTCGTAGCTGAGTCCCAGAGACTTGATCTGGCGGCGGAATACGTCGATGTTCTTGTGGGTTGTCACCCGGGGGTGGGTTCCTGTCTTGATAGCATAGTTTTCGGCAGGCAGACCGAAGGAGTCAAAGCCCATGGGGTGGAGAACCGCATATCCGTTCATCCGCAGGTATCTGCAGTAGATATCGGTGGCGGTATAACCTTCCGGATGTCCTACATGGAGGCCGGCTCCAGATGGATATGGGAACATATCCAGAACATATTTACGTTTTTCTGCTGGAATGGAAGGATCCTCAACTGCCTTGAAGGTCTTGTGCTCGTCCCAGTACTTCTGCCATTTTTTCTCTATTTCTGTAAAAGGATATTTACTCATGTTCAATATTATAATTTTTTTTAAAAAATTATTCTACCTGTATCATTCTTTGACACACCCCCTGTCTTACACTGGGGTCAAGAAGGAGAAAAATATGATTAAATATATTCTTATCTGGGCCCTTTTCTGCTATATCGAGAGCAAGATTGAAGACTATCTCAATGACCAGGATGCCAAGAAAAAAGGAGCAGGCAATCACCAGGCATAACGGGTAAGGGAACCCTGGAGCTTAAGATCCGGAAAACCTTTCTGGCGCAGTATGTCATAGACTACTATGGCAACGGAATTGGACAGGTTGAGAGAACGGGTTTCACCAATCATCGGAATACGTATGCAGGTGTCACGGTTAGCATATAAAAGCTCCTCGGGCAATCCCTTTGTCTCCTTGCCAAAAAATATAAAGCATCTGTCAGGGTACTCCATCTCCGAATAGGTATTGAGACCTTTGGTAGTCACATAGTAGCACCCGCCGCTTCCATTTTTTGCGTAAAAATCTTCCAAATTGGGATAAACTGAGATTTCTGTCATAGGCCAGTAATCAAGACCTGCCCGCTTAAGATACTTGTCCTTCAGGGAGAAGCCCAGAGGCTCTATGAGGTGGAGATGGGCACCGGTAGCTGCACAGGTGCGGACAATATTGCCGGTGTTCTGGGGGATTTCAGGTTCCAGAAGAACTACATTCAGATTCATATAAGGAAATCAAAAAAAAGACCGGACTTGAATCCGGTCTTTTCTATCTTTAAATAAAATTATTTCTGCTTTCCAACATGTGTGCACTCTTCGCACTTGCATGCAGGGCAGTGTTTGAAATGCTGCCATTCATCCTTAAGAACTACCTTGCCACAGCTGTTGCATTTTACTTTTCTGTTAGCCATCTTAAGTTTCCAGCAGAAAATAGTTCCAAGAAGACCAACAAGAATTCCAATAGCAATAATATCTTTTACTGTACTGCTCATTAATACCATTTTTCACCCCGAAATATCTTTAAGATTTTTAATTATTTTACTTTTTTATATTTCTGCTGTCAATCTTTAAATTAAGGAACTTTTACAGTTTATAGGAGAGTTTCTTACGCCAATCCCCGATTTTTTCCTTGTTCTCGAAGTCGATTTTCTTTTTTATCTCAAATCCTGCCGGATTTTGGGAATTTTTCCTAATTATGCCGAAATTGCCGCCACCAAGATATGCAATAGTATCGCCTTCCTCAAGGGTCTCACTCTCTTCAAGCTTTTTCATAACACAGTCAAAATGGGCCGGCTCACCAGACTCTGGCAAAGAAAGAGAGGATGCAGCATCTTTGATAACCTGGCCGCAAAGAGTGCATACCAGTTCCAGCTTCTCCGGGAATACTATGGTATTATCCCTATTTACGCGCTGCCTGCGTCTGGAATCTCTCTTAAAATTCCTTTTATCCCTGTCTACACTCATTTTTTTCCTGCATTTCGAAAATCTCTCCCGAAAGCACCCAGGAGATTCTTTCCACAGCATCATTGATATATGCTGCTGTGTTCACTTCTTTCTTCAGCTCTTCAAGCCGCTCTTCAGCTGTTTCTTTTGCCACCCTGGACATCAATAATCTCCGAAAGCATCTTTAATATGGGTTATTTCTCCCCCGCCATCCACAAAAATCACATCGTAGCGGATAGTCTTGCCCTGGCACAGACGCTGGTTCTGCAGCATGAAAACCTGAGATGCGGCCATAATACGATGCTGTTTCCTGGCATCTATGCTCCGCTCCAGTTCCATGACAGGCATATTCTTCCACGCCTTTACCTCAACAAAAACCAAATCGCAACCTGATGTCATGATAAGATCAATCTCACCAGGATGCGCTTTGAAATTCCGGGCAACGGGGGTATATCCCCTTTCTATAAGATACTTTTCGGCAGATTCTTCGCCAATTTTACCTTTTTTAAAGGTATTCATCAGAAAAGTGTTATTTTGCCTCTTCTTTTTTCTTGATCAGCTCTTTAATCTTGGCAGCCTTACCGACTCTGTCTCTAAGATAGTAGAGTTTTGCGCGGCGGACTTTTCCGTATTTAACAACTTCGATTTTCTGAATTCTTGGTGAGTTGAACGGGAATACTCTCTCAACGCCCACACCGAATGACATCTTCCGTACTGTGAATGTCTTTCTAAGTCCTGTGTTGTTCTTTGCGATGCAGACACCCTCAAATACCTGAACTCTCTCTGTGGTGCCCTCGATGATCTTGAAGAAGACTTTGATTGTGTCACCGATGTCAAAGATCTCTACATTGTCCTTTATCTGTTCTGCCTCAATTGCTTTAATCAGATCCATTCTGATTTCCTCCTATATGTTCAGGTCCCAGAAGATCAGGCCTGTTCATTTTTGTTTTCTCGAGGCTTTTCATAAGCCTCCAATCCCTTATGTTCTTGTGATGCCCTGAAAGAAGCACCTCCGGCACCTTCATGCCGCGGAACACCTCGGGTCTGGTGTACTGAGGATACTCCAAAAGTCCGTTGGAAAAGCTCTCCTCCTCCAGGGACTCTTTGCTGATCACACCGTCGAAAAGGCGGTACACCGCATCCACAATAACCAGCGATGCTATCTCTCCGGAAGATATCACATAATCTCCGATACAGATCTCATCATCAACATAACTGTCAATTATCCGTTGGTCAATACCCTCGTACCGGCCGCAGATAAAAACCAGTTCATCCTCCTCCGCCAGAGCAGAGGCATATTTCTGACTAAACAGCTTCCCGCTGGGGGAAGGATATATAGTCCTGATGGAGGATGCATTGACAGAGTCCAAAGCCCGGGCCAACGGCTCGGTCTTCATCACCATGCCGGCTCCTCCGCCGTAGGGATAGTCATCACAGCTCTTGTACCTGTCCAGGCAGAAGCTCCGGATATCCACAACCTGATAGGTTATGATACCTTTCTCCACCGCCTTGGCCATTATGGAGCTCTTGAAATACCCCTCTATAATCTCAGGAAACAGTGTCAGAATAGTAAACTTCATTCAAAAAACCATGTTTCCTTAAGTTCGATAGTCTTGTTCTTTGTGTCCACCTGACCGATGAACTGATCCAGGAAAGGAACCAGCACTATCCGCTTTTTCCCATCTGCATCAGCATCGCATTCAATCTCAAGGAGGGTCGAGGCCCCATTGTCTATGACCGACTTGACCACTCCCATCCGGTGTCCTTCATGAAGCAGAACGCTACCGAACAGATCACAATAATAAAATTCTCCTTCCTCAAGGGGCGATGCAAACTCCCGGGGAACCATAATATCCCAGGTTGCATACATCTTTGCAGCTTCAGGGCTGTCCAAATTTCTCAGTTTAAGAAGAATATCTCCATTCAGCTCCTGCACCCGCTCAACATCAAAGCGTTTCTGAACATTCCCTTTCTTAAGGAACACCTCCTTAAGGGGGAGAAAATGAGCGGTTTCGCCGGAATAGCTTGAAACCTTGATATCCCCTTTAACTCCATAGGATGTCCTGACAAACCCTATGGCTATCAGATCCTGCCCTTCCACCTGCTGCCTCAGTCGAGAATTTCCAGCACAACCCTTTTTCCACTCTTGGAAGCAGCCGCACTCAGCACAGTCCGTACCGCCTTGGCAATCCTACCATGTTTTCCGATCACCTTGCCGATATCATCCTGTGAAACCCTGAGCTCAAGAATGGTAGATTTTTCCCCTTCGATGATGCTTACGCTTACATTTTCGGGATCATCCACAAGGGACTTTGCGATATATTCCACAAGATCCTTTTCCAAATTCATGGGACACTCCCCTTATTTTACAGCGATGTTCTGCTTGTTAAGGAGTTTTTTAACTGTCTGACTTGGTAAAGCACCCTTGGCAATCCATGCCTTGATTTTCTCTGCATCAAGTACAATCTGATTCTCAGCCTCGATAGGATGATACTGTCCAACCTCTTCCAGAGTTCTTCCATCCCGTGGTGCCCGTGAATCAACAACTACCATTCTGTAGTACACTCTCTTCTTTGTTCCGAACCGTTTAAGTCTGATTTTTACGCTCACTTCAACTTCCTCCTATTCAACTCAACTGCCGAACCGTGACATAAGGTCCGACTGGTATTTCTTATTTTTTGAGACTTTTTTCATCATAAGTCTTGTTTTATCAAATTTCTTAAGGAAACTGTTCACCTCGCCCACCGATACTCCGCTTCCTTTTGCAATGCGCTTCCTTCTGGAGGGGCCGATTATACGGTGGTTCTGCCGCTCCATCTTAGTCATGGAAAGAATAATTGCCTCTTCCCTCTTTACAAGGCGTTCGTCCAGCTTATCCTCATCTATGTTGCCCTTGAGTCCAGGAATCATCTCCATCATGGATTTGAGGCTGCCCATCTTGCGGATCTTGGAGAACTGCTCCAGGTAATCCTCCAGCGTGAAGGTGGCCTTGTTTATCTTCTCCTGAAGCTTGGCTGCCTCTTCAGCGTCCACAGTCTCCTGGGCTTTCTCAACCAGAGTTACGATATCGCCCATTCCCAGGATACGGGAAGCGATTCTGTCCGGATAGAAGACATCCAGGTCCTGGATTTTCTCTCCTGTACCGATGAACTTTATAGGCTGACCAGTTATAGTCTTGAGAGAGAGGGCTGCACCGCCCCGGGTGTCGGAGTCGAACTTGCTCAGGATAATACCGGTGATTCCGATTCTCTCGTTGAACTCCTTGGCAATATCCACTGCATGCTGACCTGTCATGGCATCTGCAACCAGCAGAGCTTCCACAGGATTAAGAACTTTCTTTATATCCTCAAGCTCCTGCATCATGCTGTCGTCCAGGTGGAGACGGCCGGATGTATCGGCTATAAGCACATTGAACTGGTTCTTCTGGGCATAATTAAGTGCATTCTTCACTACCGCAACAGGGTTCTTTGAATCCTCGCTGTAGACCTCAACCTCTATCTGGGAACCAAGCACCTTGAGCTGCTCAACTGCCGCAGGGCGAACCAGGTCGGCTGCCACCAGAAGAACTTTCCGTCCTTCTTTCTTGAGTCTGTTTGCCAGCTTTGCCGATGCAGTGGTCTTACCAGATCCCTGGAGACCAAGCATAAGAATCGGCGAAAGAGCATCCGGTCCTTTGAGCATAAGGTCCTGTTTCTCATCTCCCAGGAAGGAGACCATCTTGTCGTAGACAATCTTGGTGAACTGCTGGCCTGGATTGACAGAGCGCAGGACCTTCTCGCCAACAGCTTCTTCCAATGTGGAATTGATGAAACGGCGTACTACACGCAGGTTGACATCGGCGTCAAGGAGTGCGACTTTAATCTCTTCTACAGCATCCTGCACATTCTTTTCAGAAATGGATGCCTTGCCTGAGATTTTTCTGATTAAATCACTGAATTTGTTCGAAATTCCGTCCAGCATAGTTTTATTAAATCCTAGAGTATTATTATATATACAAAAAAGGCGGGGAATGTCAACCCGGTTCAAGCGCCAGCTTACACCACCCTGCTCGGTAAACAGCCAGTGGCTGTAACACCGACAGGGGCGCTTCGCCGGGTTGACTTCTCAATATAGTAATACTATAATTTAATTTTAGGTGGTGAAAAATATGAACCCACAGGATGACGAGCTTATATTTGCAGACGAGATCAGCGCACCGGCAGAAGTGCAGCCTGCCACAGAAGCACCCCAGGAGGTCTGGAAGGTGCTGGTGGTGGATGATGAGCCACAGGTGCATACTGTCACAAAGCTGGTACTGCGGGATCTGACATTCAAGGGGCGTAAAATCCAGTTCTGCGACGCCTACTCTGCAGCCGAGGCCAAGAAAGTGCTGGCAGAAAACCCGGATGTATGTCTGGCTCTGGTGGATGTGGTCATGGAAGAGGAAGACGCAGGACTCCACCTGGTGGAATATATCCGGGACATAATGAACAACAAGGCGATCCGTATAATACTCCGCACCGGCCAGCCGGGCTATGCCCCAGAGAAAGAAGTAATAATCGACTACGATATAAACGACTACAAAGAAAAGACCGAGATGTCGGCCCAGAAACTAATAACCTGTGTCATAACCGCAATCCGCAACTATGAATATATCGATGCCCTCAACAAGCTGACTGCAGAGCTGGAGCAGAAGGTGGCAGACCGGGTGGCCGAGCTGGATGAATCCAACCGGAAGCTGCTGGAGGATCAGGAGGCAGGAAAGAAGCTTCAGAACAAAATCCTTCCTAAGCCGGAGAAAGAGATAGGGCCGTATCACTTCTCAAGCCATCTTTTCCCTTCCCTGGTGCTCAGCGGAGACTTCGTGGACTACTTCTCCATCTCAAGCCGCTATATCGGCTTCTATATGGCTGATGTCTCAGGACACGGGATGTCCTCGGCCATAGTGACTGTGCTCCTTAAGAACTTCATAGACAACAAAGTTGAGAAATATGCTCTTCTGAATGATGATACTGTTCTTCATCCTCAGGAGATATGCATCAGGATGAACAGCATACTGCTCCGGGAGAACCTGGGCAAATACCTGACTATTTTCTACGGCATCATAGATATGGAGAATAACACCCTCAGCTACGCCAGCTGCGGCCAGTTCCCATATCCGGCAATGGTTTCGGGAGGAAAAGGAGAGTTCCTGACAGACAAGGGAACTCCAATAGGGCTTTTCAAGACTCCGGTCATACAGGCAAAGGAAATCCAGCTGCCCGAGCATTTTTCAATGTTCCTGACCTCTGACGGTCTCCTGGATATTCTGGAAGAGAATGACCTTGATGCAAAGAACGGCAGAATCCTGTCAGAACTGGCAGAAAACGGGGATTCCCTTGAGAAACTTATCGACAGTTTTAAAATCAGGCAGCACAGCAGCCTGCCGGATGATGTGACATTCATGCTTATCAGGAAGTAGGGAGTTCAGATGGGAAACTACTATTTTGCAAAAGATGGCAACAAAGTTTACTTCAAACTCACCGGTGTGCTCAAATACACATCCTGCGGCCATTTTGACACATTCCTGGATGACTTCATTGCCCATGCCGACCATGTGGAATCCATTGTCATAGACCTGACCGAGGCAACTTTCCTGGACAGCACAAACCTGGGATTTCTGGCTAAGATAGCTCAGTTCATGCTTGATAAAAACGGCAGCCAGACTACTATATACTCAACCTCTAAAGATGTGAACCAGACCCTGCGGGGCGTAGGTTTCGACCAGGTGTTCAACCTGGTGGAGGACAAATCGAATCTTGATGATATCTTCGGCGAGATTGATCCCGAAAAATTCGAAAAGAAGGACAAGACCATCATGATGCTGGATGCCCATAGATGCCTGATGAACATAAACGAGAAAAACCAGCAGACCTTCAAGGATGTGGTGAGCCTGATGGAGCAGAGCCTGAAGAATAAGCTCTGATACTATGGCAGCTATCCTTTCTGTAAAGAATATTTCATTCCAATACCCCTCATACCCCGGCCTGGAGAGCAGAAAACTGCTTGACAACATCTCTTTTGACCTTGAGAAAGGAAGCATGAATATATTCCTTGCATTACCAGGCTCCGGGAAAACCACCCTGTCCCGCATTCTCTCCGGCCTGGTGCCGGCATATACCGGGGGACAGCTTTCAGGTGAGATTGATAAAAAAGCAGAGACCGGCATTGTGTTCCAGAACCCGGACGAACAGCTTTTCTGCAGCACTGCGGAGAAAGAGGTGGTTTTCCCTCTGGAGGCAGCCGGCCTGAGCCGGGAGGAGATTGGGCGCCGCGCCGATATGGCATTCCAAAAGACCGGCATAGAATACCTGCGCTTCAAGAACCCTGTCCACCTTTCAGGCGGCGAGAAGCGGCGGCTTCTGATAAGTGTCCTCTGTGCCACTGGCCCGGAGATATGGATACTGGACGAGACTCTTGAGGAAATCGATATCCTGGGCCGGGAGGAGATCCTGAGCTTCCTGAAATCCAGCGGAAAGACAATTCTTATACTTACAGCAAAGATGCTGGATGTATATAAAAAGTATGCCGACACTTTCTTTATCTATACCGACAGCCACCTCAAGCAGTTCCAGATAGGAAGCAGCCAGGATTTTGCAGATGCGGTCAAGGCTGGGGGTTTCTGTCTGGCCGAGGCAATGCCGGATGAAAATTCAATCAGAGCCCTCGAGGCAGCAGAATTTAAAAACCCGGTATTAAAAGTTGCAGACCTCTGTTTTTCCTACCCCGATTCCGACTTCTCGCTGAGCATAGAAAACTTCGCCCTTGAGCAAGGGAAAATCACCGCTGTAATCGGAACCAACGGCTGCGGCAAATCCACCCTGTCCCATATCATAGCAGGCCTTCTGCCGCCATCTGCCGGCACTATCTTACTGGAGGATAAACCGGTATCTTCGGAAAAGCTCAACCGCAACTGCTCATACCTCTTCCAGAACCCTGACTACCAGCTTTTCCTTCCTACAGCCAGGGCTGAGCTGGAATATGGCCTTAAGCTGCAGAAAATGGATTCCTGCGAGATAGAGAAAAGAGTGCAGGAAGCAATAAAAATATTTGGGATTGAACACCCTGATGCACCCCCTGTACTTATGAGCTACGGTCAGCGAAAAAAGCTGCAGGCAGCCATCTACTGGCTTCTGAATAAGAAAATTGTAATAATAGATGAGGCTGATTCAGGAATCTCATCCAAGGAATACCGCCAGATCATAGAGGCCTTCAGGCAGTCACCGGCAAACCCGGCCATACTTATCATAACCCATGACATACAGCTGGCTGCCCTGGAGGCAGACAAAATATTCAGGATGGGGGCACTATGAGAAAATCATTCTTATATAAGGCTGACCCGCGCTTAAAGCTTATCCTGATGCTGATTTACACCATAGCTTTCTTCTGCCCGGTTTCTGCCCTGAGGTACGGACTCCTGCTTGCCCCGATTCTGGCCGCAGGTTTTATCACCTGCGGATGGAAATCATTCCTCTCTGTATTCAAGCTCATCCTGCCGCTCCTGGTTCTGACTGCTGCACTCACCCCGTTTTTCTCAGGTATTTATGAGACAATCCGGATCATAATCCGTTTCATAGGAATAACAGCCCTCTTCTTTCTCTATTTCAAGACCACAGAACAGGATGAATTCATACAGGCTCTCCGGTTCTTCGGAATGCCCTACAGATTTGCCCTGGTCATATCAATCTCCACCAGCTACATCCCTCTGCTGCTGGACACTTACCATGATGCCGCTTCTGCCCACAAGCTGCGATACACAGAAAACTGCCCTGCAGTGAGCAGATGGAATTTCACAGCCCGGTTCCGCGCAATACTGCCGGTTCTTGCCTCGGTACTCATCCAGGCTATAAAGAATATCCCGACCCTGGCAATGGTGCTGGAAATAAGGGGTGTAGGCAAGGCAAAACCCACTGTTTTCAGACCTATTCAGTGTGAAACACCTCTATATAAACAATTTTTATTGTATTTTCTCCCGATTACTGTTATAATATTAATATTGGTGATTTATGCAGCTTAATTTTTCTATACCTGGTGACGATATGGACATGGCTGGAATCGCATCCAGCACCCTTAAGAAAAAACTCCAGCAGATCGGTGTTGACAACTCTGTCATCAAGCGGACAGTAGTAGCCCTTTACGAGGCCGAGATCAACATGGTGATCCACGGAGGTGGGGGCGATATAACCATAAATGTCACTCCTGCCGAGATACAGTGTGAGCTGGTTGACCATGGTCCTGGAATTGCCGATGTGGGTCTGGCAATGCAGGAAGGTTATTCCACAGCCACAGATGCTATCCGGGAGATGGGATTCGGTGCAGGTATGGGATTGCCAAATATCCAGAGAAACTCCGACCACATGGAGATTCATACAGTCCCGGGAGAAGGAACTACTGTAAAAATAATGATCAAGATAGGATAAAAGATGAGCGAAGAGTACCTGCATTCCGTAACATTGGACAAAGATCTCTGCAAAGGGTGCACAAACTGCATATCCCATTGTCCTACCGAAGCTATCCGTGTGCGCGACGGCAAGGCCATGATCATCTCAGACCGATGCATCGACTGCGGCCAGTGCATCAGAACCTGTCCTTCCCACGCCAAGAAGGCGGTGAGCGATCCTCTGGACATGCTGAACAAGTACACCTTCAAAGTAGCGCTGCCGGCACCAAGCTTCTATGCTCAGTTCAAGAATGTTCCTATTGATACAGTGCTCACTGCTCTTAAGAAAATCGGTTTTGATGATGTATATGAGGTGGCCAGCGCCGCCGAGATTGCATCTATTGCAACAGCTGAGCTGCTGGAGAAAGTCAAGTCTCCACGCCCTATGATATCATCATCTTGTCCTGCAGTGGTACGTCTTATCCAGGTCCGGTTCCCAAGCCTCATAGAACATGTAATAAAGATTCAGACTCCTATGGAGATAGCGGCAAGAATAGTAAAGAACCAGATTTATCCTGACAAGCGGGGACTTGGTGTATTTTTCATATCTCCATGCCCTGCGAAGGTAACCAGCGTCCGGGTGCCATTAGGAAACGAGAAATCCGAAGTGGACGGTGTAATAGCCCAGAAGGATATCTACCCTCTCCTGCGCAAGATAATCAAGACCATCGATAAACCGGAGCATCTTTCCAAAGCATCCAGTCTGGGAATAAGATGGGGACACAGCGACGGCGAAAGCGAGGCTGTCAACTCAAAGAAGAGTATCTCGGTAGATGGCATTGACCATGTAATCAGAGTTCTGGAGCAGATAGAGAGCGAGGATTTCCACCATATAGAGTTCATCGAGGCCATGGCCTGCCCTGGAGGTTGTGTAGGCGGCACATTGACCGTGGAGAATCCTTTCATTGCCCGCTCAAGGCTCAAGAGATACAGCATGTCCTGTGCTAACCGTGGAATCAAAGACTCTGACCAGCTTACAGAATTCGACATCTCCTGGACAAAAGAGATTTATTCCCGCCCTGTGCTCAAGCTCAGCGAGAATATGTCCGAGGCCATCAAAATGATGGATGAGATAGAGAAGATTGACGAGGAACTTCCAGGCCTTGACTGCGGATCCTGCGGTGCACCTACATGTCATTCACTGGCCGAGGATATTGTCACCGGAAAAGCTCAGAAGACAGACTGCATCTTCATCCTGCGGGATGAGATAAAGAAAGTGGCCGGACAGATGGCAGAGCTTGAGAAGCGTATGCCTAAGAGTAGAAATCTGGGATGACCGATGCATATAACCGAGAATACTGATAAAGAGATTGTGAACAATATCAGAGAGGGGCTGAAACGCACCGGGGGCTACTGTCCTTGCAGGCTTAAGAAGCTGCCTGAGTATAAATGCATGTGCCAGGAGTTCAGGGATCAGATCAAAGACCCTGATTTTGAGGGATTCTGCCACTGTCTGCTATATTATAAACACAAAGATTGAAAATCTGATTATTCCGCCTGACTCTTGGTGAAAGCCTGATATGCGATGTGGGCAGCGTGCTGCTCTGCGGTCTTTTTGTTCTTTCCCTCGCCGGGACCGAACACCTGGTCCTTTATTACAACTTCCACAAGGAAAGTCTTGTCGTGGTCAGGGCCTGTCTTTTTTACCAGCTTATACTTAGGACAGGTTTTATATGCTTTCTGGACAAGCTCCTGAAGCAGTGTCTTATAATCCTGCTCATGCTTGTTCTCAAGTACATTCATAATCTCCGGCACCAGGTAGCTTAAGACAAAATCCTGCACCGGCTTGAACCCGGAGTCAAGATAGTAGGCACCGATAAGAGCTTCCATGCAGTCGGCCAGAATAGCTTTTTTAGAACGGCCGCCGGAATATTCCTCTCCTTTTCCGATAAGGATGAAGTTGTCTATGCGGATAGCTTTTGCAATCTTGCTTAAGGAGGTCTCGCTGACCACAAAGGATTTTATCCTGGCCATATCCCCCTCTGCCTTATCCTTAAGATGAAGATACAGATATTCACTGGTGATGAGTCCAAGGACAGAGTCTCCCAGGAATTCCAGCTTCTCGTTGTTCTCTATATCCTCTGAGCTTTCGTTCACATAGGAGCGGTGGCAGAATGCAAGGTTGAGCAAATCCAGGTTTATGAAATCAAGTCCCACCTGGCTCTGAAATAACAAAAGCTCCCTTTTTCTCTTGGAATCGATCCGGGGAGCTTTTACAGCAATTTTCTTCTGAAAATTAAACACGGAAAAACTTATTTTGCAACTGTTTTAATGAATTCTACAGCGTTACCTACTGTCTCAAATTCGTTGGCTTTCTCGTCAGGAATCTGGATTCCCATCTCCTCTTCAAGAGCATAGATGAGCTCGTAGGTGTCAAGGCTGTCAGCTCCCAGATCCTGGCGGAAGGAAGCTTCCATTGTAATCTTGTCCTCTTCGATATCAAGCTTTTCAGCAATGATTTTCTTTACTTTTTCAAATACTTCGTCCATGGGGTTTCTCCTTATGCCATTTCTTCTACATCAATATACTGTTTGCCTTTATAGAAACCGCATTTTGGACAAACCTGATGACGTGCCACCTTGTTTCCACAGGTTGGGCATTCTGTCAGAGCTGGGCTCTCCAGCCGCATGTTTATTGCTTCTCTTCTTCTACTTCTTGCTTTTGAAGGCTTTCTTTTAGGTACAGCCATTTCATTTACCTCTTATAATCAAAAAATATTATTTCCATAATAATAATTATGCAGAATATACTTTAAAGAAACGTGGATAGATTGTCAAGAACCTCTGTTAAATTTTGCCTTGAGGGCTTCTTCCACCAGAGGAGGAACCATTTTGGAAATATTTCCGCCGAAATAAGCCAGCTCTTTTATGGCCGAGGACTTAAGGAGGGAATATTTGGAGTCAGTAGGCAGATATAAGGTCTCAATACGGTTATCCAGACCGTGGTTCATAAGGGAGAGTTCGAACTCATAGGTGAAGTCAGTTATGGAACGGACTCCTCGGATTATCAGGAAGGTGTCAATCTTCTTGGCAAAGTCTACAATAAGCTTGTCCCATACAGAAATATGGACATTGTCGTAGTGGGCAGTCAGCTTCTCCATCATGTCAAACCGCTCCTCCACCGAGAAGAGATACTGCTTCTGAGGATTGACAGAGATCACCACCTCCACCTTGTCGAAAAGCTTGGTGGCCCTATCAATTACATTGAGATGTCCATTTGTGACAGGATCGAAGGATCCCGGGAAAATTACCTTCTGCATAGCGTAAGGATAGTAACAGATTTAAAGGGCCTAGTCAATTGCTAAAAACCGCGCTGCCAGTTGCCACGGGTTACGGAGCCGGCTGCAGACTTGGCTTTCTCCGACAGGCTCCGGTCTCCATTGAAGCAGTCATAGATGGTCAGCTTGTCCTCCTGGCTTAGATGAATGAATGGGAGTGACCTGAAATCCAGAAGGAAACAGTCTGCATCCACCTGGTTCACAGCCTCGGGGACATACAGCAGGGCATCGTTGAAAACCCTGTTTATATAGCCTGGGCTCTTTACTATGTGGAAAGGAATCTCCTTCTCGTCGTAGAAGGTCTCGTACCCGCTGCAGCCTTTGCAAAGGGAGCTGAACCGGTTACGGCCGCTGCGGCAACGGCCGGCAGAGGCCAGGAGGCACTGACGGGTGGTCATCATGGTTATAGGGCCGAAAACCTGCAGGAAAAGCCTGAACCCGGCAGGGGCTGAGATCTGCGCCAGCTGATCCCGGTTCAGCTCCGGGGAGAGGAATGCACCGCAGGCGCAGCCCAGCTCCTGGTATGCCTTGAGGGTATAGCTGTTGGAGCTGTTCAGCATAGGGCCTGCAACCCAGCTTATGCCCCGGCGTGCTGCCTCAAGCCCCAGCCCCACATTGTCCGAGACAACAAGGCCAGGTCCGGTATCAAGGAGTGCCAGATAGTCCGGCACAGCAGAATCTTCTATAAAGGCAGGCAGCCATGGGTATATGTTTTTCCCCAGGCTGATCCTGGAGCACGGGAACCATTCGACAAATACATTCTCGCACCGGCTGGCAAAAAGCTGTGCATCCTCTTCTGTGGAAACCAATATTGCCATAGATTTATCCCGGTGGGGCTGGTATGCAAGGTGCGGCACCTGGGGCGCCGGTTCAGGGGCAAACAGGGCCTCCAACGCAGTGCGCCGCATCAGGTTAAGCTCCTTAACCGGCAGGAAGAGGGGCTCCTCAAGGCCATGGCAGGTCAGCTTTCCCAGGGTGCATAGCATATCCCCGGTTTTCTGGAACTGAGCCCGGACCCCCTCTTCCGAGAGGCCCCTGTTCTGGGCCCTCTCCAGCGGCGCAGTGCTCTGTACTTCGGCCCGGCGTTCCTGGTACTGGAAAACTGCTTTAAGAGGCTCCCCCTGGGAAGCAAACACTTCGGCATCGAACACTGCCGGCACAGCCTTCAGCTCTGCCAGCCGCCGGGCCAGCTGCTGCATCCGCCGGGGCTGGGGCAGCAGGGCCACAATCTGCCCTTTGAGTATCTTGCCGTGGAGCAGGTTCTCTATCTCTATCCTGTACTTGCCCTGCCCCAGCACCTGCTTCACTATGGCGCTGCATATGAAGCTGTTCTCCGGGGTGTAGATACTGATACGGTTTCCTTCTTCTATGGACACTCCGTCCAGTTCCACAGCCAGCTCCTGCCGGTCGGCGGTGTAAGATGCCACTGTGCCAGCCTGAACCATGGACTGATCCAGGGGAGATTCCACAAACATATCGGGGCTTATGCAGCTGTCAAAATAGCCTGTGGTGAAACCCCGGTTGAAGACTTGGCTCACATCTTCCTGAACCCCGTCGGGATGACTGGCTGAGGAGTCATTATCCAATGCATG
>CADAEX010000003.1 GCA_902787125.1 uncultured Spirochaetaceae bacterium | reverse complement strand
GATCTCCTCGGTGGCAATAGAGTCATTCTCGTTTATGATAGGGATAATACCAAGCTCCAGAAGGCGGTTCAGGGTATTGGAGAAGTTCTTATGACGCTCTTCATGCTCTATATCCTCAGCTGTCACCAGTATCTGAGCCACAGTATGCCGGTACTCGGAGAAAAGCTTGTCGTAGGTGTACATAAGCTCGCACTGCCCCACCGCTGCCGCAGCCTGCTTGGTAGGCATGTCTGACGGCCTCTCCTTAAGAGAGAGTTTGCCTGTCCCCATTCCTATTGATCCTGATGAGACCATGATGATCTCTATCCCGGAATTCTTAAGATCGCTTATGATCTTGCATAACTCCTCAGTATGCCTGATATTGAGCCTTCCGCTGGGATAAGCCAGGGTGGAAGTTCCGATTTTTACTACAATTTTCATTATTTAGCCATTCCTTCGTATGTATCTTTAAGGGCAGGAACCACATCATTGGTCCGGTTAAGCTTAGGTGTGCAGACTATATGGCCGTTGATGACCTGGGAATTTGGGAAGCTTTTTTGTGCAACCTCCTCTGCCCCCTTGCCACAGTACAGGAATACAGTGAAATCCTCCTGTCCCTCATCGCCATCAGCATCAAGCTTCATGAATATATGCTCTGCATCTGTCTTCGGGGCATATTCTGCCATAGCCTTATCCATACGCTCTGTAAACTCCCACAGTGCATCATCGTCCGGGTTGTCCACACTTGCTATTCCGACTACGTGGCCGCTGAACTCATACTCCTTATAGCTGGTGAGCATGATCTCCTCATCAGTAAGCCCATCGAAAGACCGGCCTGCAGCCTTCATTGCCTTGAAGAATTTCTTAGGGTTCTGGATTCCTGCCTTCCTGCACAGCTCAGCCAGGTAGACCCGGTCCGCCTCGGTGGTCCGCTCCTTCTTGAGATTGTTTGTGTCTGACATAATTGCTGCGGCCAGAAGTCCGGCAGTCTTTTTATCAACATGGACATGATTCACCTTGTATTCGTTGTACACCATGGTGGCAGTGGCACCTATAGGAGCGCTGCGGTAGACAAGGTTGTTCTCAAAGGAGAGTCCTGCAGGCTGATGATGATCCAGCACTTCTATAATATTAGCCTTGTCCATATTTGGAACTGCCTGCTGATAGTCAGCATGATCAACCAGAATGATGTTCTTTCCTGCCGCATCCTCCAGCAGCTCAGGGGTCTCAACCTTGAAATAGTCCAGAAGATACTGAGTTTCCTTATTCAGCTTTCCAGGGATGACTGCAACAGTGTTGAAACCAAGTGCAGTGCGGAGCTTTGCATATGCGATTGCTGTACCAACCGTGTCGGTATCCGGATTCCGGTGTCCGACCACATATGTCACTCCATCTTCCGGTGACACAGCCTTATATAGAGAGACATTGTAGACATTGCCTTTCGATGTGGCACAGCCCCAGAGAAGCATCAGGACAAGTATGTTTATACAGAGGTATTTCTTCATTAGTATCTCCTAAATCAATCAAAGAATAACATAGAGACTGAAAAATGTACAGTTTTCTGTGGTCAACTTGAATATAACCTATATATTTAGTATATTTTACTAAGAATTTCAGGAGTTATCATGGATCATAGAAATGTCTATATGGATTATAATGCCACCACTCCTATCCATCCCGAAGTAAAAAAGGTGTTGATAGAGTCCCTGGATGTATATGGAAACGGTTCCAGCATGCATGGTTACGGCCGTGAGGCTGGAATGCTCATAGCCAAGGCAAGGGAGCAGATTGCCCATCTTATAAATGCTGACCCCAGCGAGATCATCTTTACTGCAGGGGGTTCTGAGTCTGACAATACTGTGCTTAAATATGTAGGCTGTCAGAAAAGCTCCTGCGTTGCTAAAGAATACTGCTCCAGGTGTGTGAAGAACGAGATAATCACCACCCCAATCGAGCACCCTGCCATCCTTGAGACAGTGAAGTTCCTCAAAGGAAGCGGCATAAACACAAAGTTCATGAAGGTGGACTCAACCGGCCTTGTCAACCCAGAGGAGCTGTATGACCTGATCACTGACAAGACAGCACTGGTATCTGTAATGGCTGCCAACAACGAGATCGGTACATTGCAGGATATAAAGCGGATTGCCCAGATCTGCCACGAGAAGGGAGTTCTTTTCCACACCGACGCAGTTCAGGCTATCGGCAAGATTCCTATTGATGTGAAGGCTATGGGCATCGATTATCTGAGCATGTCAGGCCACAAGATTTATGCACCCAAAGGAATAGGTATCCTTTATGCAAGGAAGGGAGCTCCCTACTGCCCGTTCGTCCACGGAGGACATCAGGAGGCAGGACGCCGTGCCGGAACCATGAACACCACCGGAATTGTATCCCTTGGCAAGGCAGCAGAACTGGCAGAAAAGGAACTGGCTTCAGAATCAGCACGGCTTATGGCACTGCGGAATAAGCTTAAGGCTGGAATAATTGCAACTATCCCGGACATAAAGATAAACGGAAACCAGGAGCACACTCTCCCCAACACCCTGAATGTATCATTCACCGGGGCCGAGGGTGAGTCTATCCTCCTCTACATGGATCTGGAGGGCATAGCGGTATCCACAGGATCTGCCTGCTCAACAGGGTCTTTGGAGCCATCTCATGTCCTTATGGCCACCGGAGTCGATGCAGAGCTGGCCCACGGATCAATCCGCTTCAGCCTGGGACGGGAGAACACAGAGGAAGATATAGACTACGTTCTTGAGAAGCTTCCTCCGATAATCGGGAGAATACGTAAGATGTCCACTGTATACAAGAAAGGAGAGACAAAATGATTTCATGGGTATATACCGAGAAGGTGAAGGATCACTTCACAAATCCGCGCAATATATTGGAAGACGAAGCAAACTACAAGGCTGACGGCTGGGGAAAGGTTGGAAATATAACCTGCGGCGACGAGATGCTTGTTGCCATTCAGGTTAAAGATGACAAGATTGCAGACATCAAGTGGAAGACCTACGGCTGCGCCAGTGCCATTGCCAGCACATCCATGATGAGCGAGATGGTGAAAGGAATGCCTATTAAAGAGGCATACAAAATCAAGCCCGAAGATATCGTAGGTCAGCTGGGCGGCCTGCCGGACCACAAGATCCACTGCTCTGTACTGGGCGACCGGGCTCTCCGGGCAGCAATCGAGGATTACTGCAAGAAGACAGGCAAAGAGGATATGCTTGAAAAAGAAGTTGCAAAAGTAATCTGTGTATGCAACAATATAACTGACGCAGATATCGAGAATTTCGTCAAAGAGGGCGGAAAAACCTTTGAGGAGCTTCAGGAGAAGACAAAGCTGGGCAAGGTATGCGGCGGCTGTGTCGAGAAAGCCAAGGAGCTTTTTGAGGATTATCTTCATATTTTCGGAGGAAGAAAATGAGTAAAAAGAACAGCAATATCGTAGCAATTGTATGCTGGATTATTGTAGGTCTGGTAATCGGTTACCTTATCTTTGGAAAAGTGAACGGAAACATGATTTCACTCAAGACACTGTGCCTGCCTGCTTCAAATGGAGTAAAGAAACTTGCAGCCAAAGCTGCCGACCTGGGCACTATCCGGCTCAAGATCCTGGCTTGCGGTGCTGCCGGTGCAGCATTCGGCTATATCTTCGGAAAGATGAAGAAATAATTATTTAACACAAAGGAACAGAATAAAATGCCTATTTACACATATGAATGTCAGAGCTGTAAGCATGTCTTCGAAGTTGAGCAATCCATGTCTGACGCGCCTATAAAGAAGTGCATCAAATGTGGCAAGGCAGTAAAAAAGATTATTCCACAGGACTCTTCTGTGGGTATTATCTTTAAAGGAAGTGGATTCTATTCCACCGACAACCCCAAGAAATAATTTAAAAAGGAGAAAAATAGAATGGAAAATATTCTTCCAGAAAGTGTCATGGATGTGCTCAATGCCATTTATGCATTTATCAACAAGCCTTTCCTGACAGCAGGAAGCATCAACATCTCAATCCTTACCCTGCTGCTCTTCATCCCTGTAATCATCATTGCACAGAAGATAGGAAAGCTGGTGGGCAAAGTAATCAAGTTCTCAATCAAGAACAAACCTATCTCTGAGACATCCCAGTTCCGTATAGTAAAGATAGTGAGCTACGGAATCACTGTCCTGGCTCTGTTCATAGGATTTACGATGCTTGGCATCAACCTTTCATCCATTGCAGTTATCCTTGGTGCTTTAGGTATAGGCGTCGGCTTTGGATTGCAGACCCTTATCTCCAACTTCTCTGCAGGTCTGGTGATCCTTTTCACAGGCCCTATCAAAGAAGGTGACAGAATCACAATTTCCGGAACAGAAGGCTATATCACAAAGATCAATTTCATAAGCACCGTAGTGACAACACTTATGAATGAGACTCTGATTGTTCCTAACTCCATGCTTATCTCCGAAGTATGCCACAGCCATACATTCGGCGATGACAAGAGCGTGGCAATCGACACAACAATCAAGATTGACTACTCTGCCGACGTGGATAAGGCTATGAAGGTCATGGCTGAGACCATAGAGAAAAACCCTGCCAACAAGGAAGGGGCAAAGGCAGATGTACGTATTGCTTCCTTCGAGGAGCTTGGAATCCAGCTGATCGCATACATCACAATTGCAAATGTAGATGACAAGGGAACAGCAAAATCCTGGAACAACATCGCACTGGTACATGCATTCCAGGAGCAGGGAATTCCACTGCCATCAAGAAAGATCCAGATCAAGAACATCTGATCTTACTGGTGACGCTGATACAAAAAAAGCCGGTCTTGATGACCGGCTTTTTTATTGTATTATAACAAGTTATTTATTAACACGCTCCTGGTACTCGCCAGTGTCTGTGCTTACCAGAATCTTCTCTCCCTCTTTGATGAACAGAGGAACTTTTACAACCAGACCGGTCTCTGTCTTGACAGGCTTTGTTGTCTTGGTGACTGTATCGCCCTTGATACCTTCGGAACCTTCGGCAACAACAAACACCATCTTTGGAGGAAGCTTGATATCTACAGGATTGCCTTCCCATTTGATAACTCTGTATTCCTCTCCTTCCCGGATATAGTAGATCTTATCTTCCATTCCAGCCCGTGGCATAGCAAACTGCTCGAAGGACTCGCTTTCCATGAAATAGTAGTTTTCGTCATCTGCATACATATACTGGCAGTTGCACTCGGTCACCTCTGTAACTTCAACATCCTCGTTGGACTTCATGGTGGTTGCAAGGCCCTGGCCGTTCAGAAGGTTCTTAAGCTTGAGACGGCAGAATGCGGAACCTTTTCCTGGGTTTACAAACTCTCTGTCCACAACATAATAAGGTGCATTCTTGATCATAAGGAACATTCCCTTATCAATTGCTACAGCTTTGATAATTTCGCTCATTTTTATACCCCGAATTTAAAAAGTTTACATAATTATAATTTTGATTTATTAATTATATCAAATTCATTTTATTTTTACAATTGCCTTTTTTATCAAATATGTGGTAAAATTACCATGGAGGTATATGTATGGCTATCATCACTATCGCACGGCAGGAAGGAAGTCTGAGCAAGGAAATCTCCCAGGGACTGGCAGAACGTTTCGGCTGGCAGTTCATCTCAAGAGATCTTATCAACAAAGAGCTGGCAGGTTACTACGGCATCACAGAGAAAAGCATTTCCAAGTTTGACGAGAAGAAACCAGGCTTACTGGCAAGTTTCTCAAATCAGCATGATAAATACAACAACTATTTCAAGCTCTATTTCTTCGAGAAAGTCATTGATACCCCACAGTGCATTCTGTTGGGCCGCGGCGGCGCATTCTTCCTGAAGAATGTACCGGGAGTCCTCCGCATCAGAATCATAGGAAGCGAGAATGTACGTGTCGGCCGGATTATGGACCGCTACCACCTGGACGAGAAAGCAGCCAGGAAGCTGGTTAACCAGCGGGATGAAGAAAGAGCCGGCTATACCCGCTTCTTCTACAATATGTCCTGGGATGACCCAGGCTCCTACGATATGGTCATCAACACTGATGTCCTGGGCACCGAAGTTGTATACAAGATGATGGAAGGGGCAATCGAGGTGTTCAACCATGAGAACTACACCGAAAAGCTGGTAAAACGGATCAAGGAACTCTATCTTGCCCAGAAGATTGTTATCTATCTGCTGTATGAGGAGAAGATTCCTGTCCACTTCCTGGAGGTGGATGTCCATGACAAGACTGCCACCATCATGGGTACTGTTGAGGTCCGGGGTCTTATTGACCAGGTTGGACAGGCAGTTGCAGCCTATGAAGGTGTGGAGCAGGTGGAGAACAAGGTGGTGTTCGTGAACACCTACCCTCCTATCGCCTGATCAGGTCAAAGGAATAAAAGCTTTTTTTCTCACTCTGGCCGGAAGCAATTTCTATAATTGCACTCTTGAATGATGTGGCAAAATCATAGCAGATATAGGCTTCCACCTTCTTTTTCATATATGGATCCACATATTCAGGCGCTCCAGGATAGTTAAGAACCCGGATGGTTCCAGTCCTGCTCTGGGGAGAAGAGAAGCTTTTGAAACATGGTCCGTAACTGGCCACAATAAGGTCATCGGACAGGGGCATGATAATGCTTGGGGCATTGAGGTTGGCCTCAAACACTTTGGTATCCTCCCCGGCACCATTTAAAAAAGCTTCTTTTATAAGCTGCTGGAAACCGCTTTTAAGAGCCACAAGTCTTATTTTTTTGCCGCTTGAGACAAGAAGGCGCCCCTCCTCCTCAATGACTCTGAAACCATTTCCTATAATCTCAAGCTTATCCAGAGGAATATCAAGGGCGGCACCGACCACAGCAACCTGATAATCGGAAAGAAGTTCCTGAATCTCAGGTATACTGTAAAGGAATGAGGTTATAACAACCTGCTTCCTGGAATTGTCAAGTCTGCTCTGAAAAGCATTGATATAATTTTCTTTCTGAATATCAACAGAAACAGGATTCAATGCATAACCAGATTCCAGAGCAATACCGGATATCTCTTTGAAAAAAGGCTTTTCCTCTCCCAGAAAAAGAGCCGGGGTATACTCTGCAACCTGACCGAAATCCCGGTCGTAGAAGAATACAAGCTTATCTCCTTTTTCGGAGCAGCCTGCAAGAAGAAGTGCAAGGAGTGCTGTAAAAGCCCAAAGCAGCCGCCTCAAGCCTTATGCCTCCATAAAATTACAGCTGGTGTAACAACAGCTGCCAGAGCAGCACCGCAAAGGGAGAGCAGAAGTATAAGAGACTGATGGATTTGGCAGGTATAATAGAGATATGACACAAAAGCTGTGACAAACGGAACAGCAGACAGAACAATAAGCGCAGGAATAAGCTTCCAGAACTGATACGGCTTAATAATAATCATAGGGACTGCAAAAGCAATCACAATACACTGAAGCACACGACTTCCGGTAAGGAAGAAAAGGAAATAGGGATCGGCCCAGTATCCGTGCGGGGAATAGAAGAATGTGGCAAGCATAGCCAGCAGCATATAAAAGCAGGAAAGGACAAGACATATTGCCCTTGATTCTCCAATCGAAGCCTCTTTGCGGAGACAGAGCATGCACAGCATAACTGCAGCCGCACCAGGGAAGTAGAAGAAAAGGTGGTCATGCACCATATAATGGACCAGAATCCTGTGGGTGTCATCAGTAAGGGGCAGACAGTTCTTTATGAAGCTGTAGAGGAAGCTTACCAGGAAAGAGACCAGAAGAGCCAGGACACAGCTGAATATAAAGCCGGAACTCCGCCTGGAAGCCGGGATAAAGGTCAAACCTAATATGATAAGAAGTGCAAAAACACCTAAAGGAAACCAGATCATACCTGTATACTATTATTTTCCTCCCCTTTTTGCAACAAAATCTATTCCCTATTTTTTTATTAAATGATAAAATTTTTATATAAATCTTATCAAAAGAGAAGTGAACTATGGAAAAGAAAAACATTGACTGGGGAAATCTTGGATTTGCTTATATGCAGACCGACAAGAGATTTGTTTCAAATTACAAGAACGGAGCATGGGACGAGGGAGCTATCATCTCTGATGCAACTGTCTCAATCACAGAATGTGCAGGTGTATTCCAGTACGCTCAGACATGTTTTGAAGGCCTTAAGGCTTATACAACCGAGGATGGCAGCATTGTATGCTTCAGACCTGACCTGAATGCAGAGCGTATGAAACAGAGCGCAGAGCGGCTCGAGATGCCTGTATTCCCTAAGGATCGGTTCATCAAGGCTGTAATCGACACAGTAAAGGCAAACGAGGCATGGGTTCCACCTTATGGCTCAGGCGCAACACTGTACATCAGACCTAACATGAACGCTACCGGCGCAGTTATCGGCGTAAAGCCGGCTGACGAGTATCAGTTCAGAATTTTCGTTACCCCTGTAGGACCTTACTTCAAGGGTGGAGTTAAACCTCTTACACTTAGAATCTGCGACTTCGACAGAGCTGCACCTCATGGAACAGGCCATATCAAAGCAGGTCTCAACTATGCAATGAGCCTCCATGCCATCGTAGATGCACACAAGGCAGGATTCGACGAGAATATGTTCCTGGACTCTGCAACCCGGACAAAGGTTGAGGAGACAGGCGGAGCAAACTTCCTGTTCGTAACCAAGGACAACAAGGTTGTAACACCTAAGTCCAACTCTATTCTTCCATCAATCACAAGAAGATCCCTTATGGTAGTTGCAAAAGACTATCTGGGTCTCGATGTTGAGGAAAGAGAGATTTACAAGGAAGAGATTGCAGACTTTGCAGAGTGCGGTCTTTGCGGAACAGCAGCAGTTATCTCTCCTGTCGGAAAGATCAATGACCACGGCAAGGAAATCTGCTTCCCAAGCGGCATGACCTCCATGGGTCCTATCACCAAGAAGCTGTACGACACTCTTACCGGTATCCAAATGGGAAGAATCAAGGGACCGGAAGGCTGGGTTGTAAAGATCTGCTGATTTTAAAGGCATTTTTTTCAAAGGCATCCTTTTACAGGATGCCTTTTTTTGTGTACAATATCACAGGACATAAACATGACAATCAGCGAGGGCAAAAGGAATCTATTTGAATCCATGCCTGTATCCAAGGCTATCCGTGCTATGGCTGTCCCTACAATCATAAGCCAGCTGGTAAACCTGATATACAGCATTGTAGACACATTCTTCATAGGCAGGACCGGCAACTCCTATATGATGGCTGCCGTAACTGTCACCTTTACCCTTTTCATGCTGAATATATCCTTTGCCAACCTGTTCGGAATCGGGGGAGGCAGCCTGATTGCCCGGCTCTCGGGAGCCAAGGATCTGGACAACGCAAAAAAGGTTGCTGCTGCCAGTCTTTACTTTGCCATGGTTTCTGCCCTGCTCTATTCTCTGCTTCTATTAGTGTTCCTGACTCCAATACTCCGCTTTCTCGGAGCATCGCCCTCCACAATGCCCTATGCAAAACAGTATGTGCTGGTGGTGCTGGTCATAGGCAACTTTCCTACTATTGTGTCCCTTACTGCCGCCCACCTGCTGCGTAACACAGGATACTCCAAGCAGGCCAGCATAGGTCTTTCCGGCGGCGGAATCCTGAATGTGATACTGGATCCTATCTTTATGTTCCATATAATGAGTCCTGGCAACGAGGTGCTTGGAGCAGCCCTTGCCACCACTATATCCAACAGCGCATCCTGCATCTTCCTGCTGGCATTCCTGAAAAAGGTATCTGTTACAGCACCACTCAGCACCAGGCTGAAGGATGCCTTTGGTCTGCGGATTGCAGACTTCAAGGCCCTGATGTCGGTAGGTATCCCATCCTCCTGCCTTACACTTCTGTTCGATATAGCCAATATTGTGCTTAACATACTCATGGCAGCCTGGGGTGATCTGCAGCTGGCGGCAATAGGTATAGTTATGAAAGCCGAGCGGCTCCCCAATGCCATAAACATCGGCATATGCCAGGGAATGCTCCCCATTGTGGCTTATAACTATGCATCTGGCAACCATGACAGGATGAAGAGCGTCATCCGCACCGGACGCCGCTACGGCCTGACAGTGAGCGCCTTAAGCATGGTGCTGTTCCTTGCCCTGGCATCTCCGATAGTGCAGGTTTTCATGAGCACCTCCACCAGTTATTCAAAAGAGGCATTCACCACCATTGCCTTCGGCATAGTGTTCCTGCGTATAAGGTGCATAGCATCCCCATTCCAGTTCCTCAATTACCACTCATCTTTCTGCATGCAGGCTATGGGCAACGGAACTGGAACATTTATCCACGCAGTAGTACGTGAGCTGGTGTTCTATATTCCGTTTATGTATCTGCTTAACAGGCTGTTCGGGATTTCCGGACTGGTATCTGCGATTATTGCGGGAGAAGGATGCGGCGCTCTGTTTGCCTTAGCGCTTCTTCATATTTATACAAAAACCTGTAAGAATAATAGCAATACCTAAGATAATATTCCAGGTTATCTCCTCATGAAGGACCAGGAAAGCTGTGGCAACAGCAACTACAGGCTTAAGGAAGAAAGAGATGGAGGCGTTTGAAGGTCCCACCATCTCAATAGCTCCAAGATAGGTAAAGTAGCCAAGACCTGTGACAATAAAGCCTATATAGAGCAGAACCGGAAAGCTTTTCAGGGTGATGCCACTGAATATGGGCTCCTTAAGCATAATAAGAATCAGAAGATTGAATACAGAAGCTATAAGGAAAGGAATGCAGGTCTGTATAGCCCCGCCAAGCCGCTGTGCTCTTATGTTTCCAAGGGAAGAATAAAGGGCAAAGGAGATCATTGCAATAAGCATGTACAGAAATCCTTTAGGAGTGTTGCCTTCTGCCAGATGGAAAGGATTTGCCACAAACATAAGTCCTATAAGACAGATGCTTAATACAAGCGCCTTGTTGGAAGTAAAGCGGTCATGCACCAGGAAATGGGCAAACATCATAGTGAATACAGGGTTGCAGGATATTATGATAGCTGCCGTATTGGCATTCAGATACATTACACCTATCTGGAAGAATGACATGCTGAAGCTTATTCCCAGCACACCCAGGAGAGTCATATAGCCCCAGTCCACCACAGTCAGGACAATCTGCCTGCGTTTAAGTTCCTTGAGAGCAAGAGGAAGAAGCAGAAGACCGCCGATAAGGAACCGGAGAAAATTCATCTGCAGGGCTGTGAAAGTGCTGCCCCCTATCTTGAGAGCCACTTCCATGGTTCCAAAACAGAGGGCTGTTATGATGATATACAGAATGCTCTTTTTGGACATCTACCGCGGATAACTCCTATGGAAAGCCATAACCTTGGACATGATGGTAAGAGAAAGGTCAGATGTCATGCCATCCTTGAGAAAATGGTAACCAAGCCCTGCAATCATGGCGCCGTTATCACCGCACAGCTTCATGGAAGGGATATAGACATTGAAACCATCGAGTTCCGAGAGGGCTTTGCGCAGGTACGAGTTGGCAGCAACTCCCCCACCGGTGACTACTGTGTTAAGCCCTGCAGCCTTTGCAGCCTTCTTAAGCCGGCGTATAAGCATATCGATAGCTGTCTTCTGGAATGAGGCAGCAATATTCTCGGGTGTTGCTTCATAGCCGGGATTCTGGAACTGATGCAGCTGATTAATCACCGCAGTCTTAAGACCTGAATAGGAGACATCATACTTATGTTCTCCCTTGTGGAGGGATGGATCCGGGAAAGAGAAGGCATTGGGATCTCCTTTCTGAGCCAGTCTGTCTATGACTACTCCCCCCGGGTATCCCCAGCCGTAGAACTTTGCAATCTTGTCAAAGGCCTCGCCGCAGGCATCGTCTATGGTTGTCCCCATAATCTGCATCTTGTCATAGTTCTCCATGATGGCGATAAGGGTGTGTCCTCCTGATACCAGAAGCGCCACATAGGGATACTGAATGTCGTATTCTATATGGGCCGCATGGATGTGGCCGTATATATGATTTACCCCGATGTATGGGATGTCTGCAGCATAGGAGAGAGCCTTGGCATAGGAGAGTCCAACAAGAAGAGAGCCGGCAAGACCTGGCTTGGCAGTGACTGCTATGCCGTCTATATCCTTAAGGGTGCAGCCCGCAGTCTCCAGAGAGTTATGCACTACCCCTTTTATCCATTCCACATGGGTTCTTGAGGCTATCTCAGGAACAACACCCATATAGGGCTGATGAAGCGGAATCTGGGTGGCAACAACATTTGAGAGTATCTTTTTACCGTCTGCCACGACAGCAACGGAACATTCATCACAAGAGGACTCTATACCAAGAACATTCACTTTTATTCCCCGGAATCTTCTTCCAGCTTGAAGAAATCAGCAACAGACTCAAAGCAATACCCCTCTTCTATGAATTCAGGATAGAGCTCTATCATGGTGCTGGCAAGTTCATCTGACCAGACATGTCCGATCATAACCGCATAGCCGTTTTTATCTGCAATAGCCTTACCTGCATTGAATGCTTCCATTATCTTTTCCCTGCTTTTGTCATTATCGAGAAATATATCACGTTTTGCAATACGCATACCATTCTTCTTGGCAATCTTGGCACATACAGAACCAGAATGGGTGAAGCTGTCCACAAAGAACAGCCCCCGCTGCTCAGCTATCTTCAGCACCACATCCATAACCCGCTCATCACTGGTGGCGGCAGAACCCATATGGTTGTTGAAGCCCACCACATGAGGAACAGAGTCCAGGTTCTCGTTCAGAGTCCTGCGGATATCCTCATTGCTCATAGTCACATAGATGGCACCGGCACCTGGGTCTGCCTTTCCAAGGGGCTGCATAGGCTGATGAAGCATGACTGTCTTACCGCTCTGGTATATGAGTTCTGCCGCCTCCTTGGAATATTTAAGCCTTGGTATAACAGCAATAGAAAGCTTTCCCGGGAACTGAAGGAACGGTTTGAGCTGGTGTGTGTTATGACCGCCGTCATCCAGGATTATGTAAATACGCTTTTTAGGTTTTTCAGGCACAGGAGCCGGCTCGGAAGCTGGTTCCGGCTGAGGCTGTACCTGCGGTTCCGGCGTTTCAGGTATGGCGGGAGTCTCCGGCTTGGAAGAAGGGTGATAGTTTATGACAGCTGCTAAGATAAGAAGAGCGGCCAGCAGTATAAGGGCGGCCACAATAAGGGGATAATTATTTTTTAAGCTCTTTTTCCCATTTTTTCTTTTGGCCACTGCAGCACCCCTCCTCTTTTATAATATAATAAAAGAGCAGAATTTGCAATTACCAAGAACGAACCTCCATTGTGAACCAGAGCTCCTGCCACAGGGTTTATACAGCCTGTCACTGCCAAGACGACAGCCAGAAAATTAAGGGACATGGAGAAAATGATGTTACATCTGATTGTAGTCATCATACGCCGGGACAGGGCAATGATATGGTCTATGGCATGGATATGGTCGTTGATCAGCACTATATCTGCGGCAACAGCAGCAATATCGCTTCCTATCTTACCCATGGCAATACCCACATCTGCCAATCTAAGAGCCGGTGCATCATTTATGCCGTCACCTATCATGCATACAGGTTTATGTTCCTTCTGATACCGTGCTATATGAGCCATTTTATCCTCGGGCAGACACCCGGCATGGAACTCTTCAATTTCCAGGCGCGATACGACAGAACTGGCAGCAGCATGGGTATCTCCTGTAAGAAGCACCGGCTCGACACCTAAATATTTAAGCCGCCGCATAAGTGGACAGCTTTCAGGCCGCAGTTCATCGGCCAATGCTATAAAGCCGGCTATTCTCCCTTCCTTTGCAATATAGATTACAGTACATCCCTGTTTTTGATATACCTCTGCAGCCGCAAGGAATTCCTTTTCAAGAAGAATGCCGCTGTTCTGAAGAAAAATACTGTTGCCAGCCATCACCGGAACACCTGCAACCACAGCCTTGACCCCATTACCAGGAAGCATGACAAAATCAGAAGTATCGGAAAGCATTCTTTCGGTTGTCTTTTTATAAGATGACACAACTGCCTTCCCAAGAGGATGCTCTGAAAACTGCTCCACAGAAGCGGCAATATGGAAAAGTTCCTGCTCTGGCAGCTCGGGGCTGGTGCTTACTACTGCCACTACCGAAGGAATCCCATAGGTAAGTGTTCCTGTTTTGTCCAAAGCCACTTTCTTGACCATAGACAGACGTTCCAAGGCATCTCCTTCCTTGACCAGAAACCCATGCTTAGAGACATTGCCAATGGCAGCCACAACAGCGACAGGTGTGGCAAGCACCAGGGCACAGGGGCAGAAGACCACCAGAACAGTTACACTGCGAATAAGATTTCTGGTTACAATACCTGTTATGACAGCAGTAAAAAGAGCTATAAGGACAATCCAGAATGCCCACCTGTCGGCCAGACGGACTATCTTGGCTTTTCCGGCATCGGCCGATTCCACCAGCTGGATCATACGCTGTATAGAGCTGTCTTCTCCACGGCGGAGAGCCTCCATAGTAAAGGATCCGAACTGATTTACTGTACCGCTTGAGACCTCATCACCCCTCTTTTTATCCACAGGCATAGATTCACCTGTCATTGCCGACTGGTCTATGGATGTCTGCCCTGATCGGATAACACCATCAACAGGAACAGTCTCTCCCGGCAGTATTTTAAGGATATCTCCAACCTGTACCTGGTCTACAGTCACAATCTGCTCAATATCACCATGCATAACCCTGGCTTTGGCAGGAGTAAGGGAGACTAGACGCTGTACACCTTTTCTGGCTTTGGAAACAGTATAATCTTCCAGTTCTTCTCCTAATGTCATAATCAGGGCCACCTCACCGGCAGCAAATAACTCTCCGATACATACCGAAGCTATTATAGCCATGGCAACCAGGAGATCTGCAGTTATGTCAAAATCTTTTACAAGAGCCTCACCTGCCTCTTTGATAATGGGAATACCGCAGAACAGTACAGCCACCCAGGCAAGGTCAAATGGTAAATTGAAAACATTAAAAAAGCTTAGAATCAGCGAAGCTGCTGAAAGGGAGATAAGAATGGTCTTTTTGCTCATATAATACATATACCCCCATAGGTATATGTATGTCAAGGCCTTATTTCATATTTGCAAAGCGTTCTACCGCTGTGGTAAAGTTTTCTATAGTCTTATCGGCATCTCCATGCTGTATGCCATCCCGCACACAGTGACGGATATGTCCTTCAAGCACCACCTGTCCTATTTTATGGAGCGCAGAGCTTGCGGCACTTATCTGGGCCAGCACATCCTCGCATGGCTTATCCTCATCCACCATCCTGTCCACAGCCTGCAGCTGTCCCACAACTTTACGGATTCTCTTATGAAGATTCTCGCTGTCCATACATTTTTTCATACTCTATCTCCTTTAACAAAATAGGATTCAAAAATAGTCCTGCCCACCGCAATACCTTTGCGCTCGAACTTGGTCTCTGGCCGCCAGGGCACAATATCATCAGGCTTTTCCACAAATCCCTTAAAAGGGGATGAAAGCCTAGTCTCTCCCCGCAGCACTTCCTGCATCTGGAAAGCATAGTCCTCCCAGTCGGTGGCGCAGTAGATATAGCCCCCCTCCTTTAATTTATCGGCAAGAACAGAGACAAAGGTACTGTTTATCAGACGCCTTTTATTATGCCGTTTTTTCTGCCAGGGATCTGGAAAAAATATATGAAAGCCTGACACAGAACTGTCGGCCACCATGTTCTCCACCACCTCGGCGGCATCGTGCTGAACTATACGTACATTGACAAGATTTCTGGTATGAATGACATCAAGGAGCGCCCCTACTCCAGGGGGATAGACCTCCAGGGCCAGATAGTTCATGCCTGGATTGCCCTCTGCCATCTGATATGTAGCCTCGCCATCTCCGAAACCGATCTCGATCAAAGTCGGGTTGATATTATGGAACACTTCAGCAAAATCAAGCCTCTGCCCTGCCTCATAAGGGATGGTGTACAGCTTGGCATAGTTATCAAGGGCATGCTGCTGCAGTTTTGTGATACGACCGCTCCTGAGCACAAAGCTTTTGACAGTACGATGAAAAATCTCTTCCATATTCTCTCCTATACCAGCTGCATAAGCTTATCCCGGAGGAAAGCCGATTTTTCCTTTAAATCCACAAGACCGGTGGTTATAATCAGAACATTTGCCTTATCAGGCGACGGCTTTATCCTGCCTCCATTCTCTTTTATAAGACGCATATATTTCTCGAGATTGATCACATGAACCTTTCCGAAGGTTATCTCTATCACACCATGATGCTCTTTCATGGAAGTGATATAGAGCTTGCCGCAGAGAACCCTTATCTCGGCCAGGGAAACAAGACTCTCGACCTCGTCCGGAAGCGGACCGAAACGGTCCTCCAGCTCGCTGCATATAGTGTCAAGCTCGCTTTCCGAGACCACAGAGGCAATCTTCTTGTATATCTCCATCTTCTCGCTCTGATCCCGGATATATGTATCGGGGATAAACCCTGAATACTCAAGCTCTAGATAGACATCATGGACATCAAGCTCTTCCTTCCTCTGTTCATCCAGGGAGCGGACTGCCTCGTCAATAAGGCGCAGGTACATGTCAAAGCCCACAGAGCTTATCTCTCCACTCTGGTCCCGGCCCAGAAGATTGCCGGCGCCCCGCACCTCCAGGTCTTTCATAGCCACCTTGAATCCGGCACCAAGGCCGGTGTTATCAGAAATAATGCGGAGCCGTTTCATGGCCAGTTCTGTCATGGCAGTCTGCTCCGGATAAAGGAGATATGCATACGCCAGCTTGTCGGAACGCCCTACCCGGCCCCGGAGCTGATAAAGCTGGGATATGCCGTACATATCGGCCCGGTCTATGATTATGGTATTGACGTTAGGGATATCCAGACCGTTTTCGATTATGGTTGTGGAGATAAGGACTTGAATCTCCTGATGTACAAACCTGTCCATTATATCCTCAAGCTCGGTGCCGCTCATCTTGCCGTGGGCTGTCTCCATGATAAGCTCCGGCATCATGTGCTCCAGGGTAAGGCGAACATTCTCAAGAGATTCCACCCTGTTATGCAGATAATAGACCTGGCCGCCACGGGATATTTCCTGGAGAACAGCTTTTTTTACAATCTCCATGCTGTAGGGCTGGACAAAGGTCTCTATAGGACGCCGGTTCCGGGGCGGTGTCTCAAGGACAGAAAGATCCCTTATCTTAAGCAGTGACATATGTAGAGTTCTAGGAATAGGAGTTGCAGAGAGAGAAAGACAGTCGATGGAAGTCTTGAGCTCTTTCATCTTCTCCTTGTCCTTTACCCCGAACCGCTGCTCCTCGTCCACAACCATAAGACCCAGATTGTTGAATATCACATCCTTCTGCAGAATCCGGTGGGTCCCTATTATGATATCTGCCCTGCCGCTCTTAAGGTCCTGGATAACTGCCTTCTGCTGTTTCGGTGGAACAAAACGGGAAAGGAGCCGGATCTCCACAGGGAAGTTCTTGAACCGTTCCTTGAAATTATTGTAGTGCTGCTCTGCCAGAATTGTGGTAGGACACAGGAAAGCAGCCTGCTTTCCTCCGGCCACAGCCTTGAACACGGCCCGCATGGCAACCTCGGTCTTGCCGAATCCGACATCGCCGCAGATAAGCCGGTCCATAGGGTTGGCTCTCTCCATGTCTGCCTTGACCTCTTCTATACAACGGAGCTGGTCGCCGGTCTCATCATATGGGAAGGCAGCCTCAAACTCCATCTGCATGTCGGTATCGGAGGGGAAGGCATATCCTTTTGCATTCTGCCGCCTTGAATAGAGCTTTACCAGCCGGGCGGCCAGCTCCTCTGCGGCTTTGCGGGCCTTGATCTTGCGGGCCTCCCAGCCCTTGCCTCCGATATGGTCCAGGTGCGGCGCTTTGCCCTCCCCGCCTATGTACCGCTGTATCAGATTGACCTGCTCAATAGGGATAAAGACAGCCTCTTCCCCGGCATATTCCAGGTGTATATAGTCCCGCTCTGTCCCTGATGTCTTGATACGGTCTATCCCTATGAATCTGCCGATCCCGTAATTTATATGGACTACAAAATCTCCCTTGTTCAGCTCAACAAAGGAATCTATAGGGCTGCTCTTGACCTTCTTTACCGATGCAGGCGGCCTTTTCTTGCGGCCGAATATCTCGTTCTCCTGTATGGCGATTATATGGCTGTCGGGGAGGACAAAGCCGCCAGAAATAGCTCCCATTATCACCTTAACATCAAGGTCCTCAAGAATCTTGCTTATTCTCTGGGCCTGGACACCGGAGCTTGAGAATATATAGACTTTATATTTGTTGCTGATCAGCTGGGAAAGCTCATCCTTGAGATAGGCAAAGTTGCCGAAGAAGGAGCGGCCCGACTCGTAGGAATAGGTTATAGCATCAGTATTATGCCTGCTGTCGTGAAGAAGAGGCAGCACTATACGCCGCTCCACAGCCTCGGTCTCCTTTGCGAAATCTGTCAGCAGAATGTCTGGCAAAGGAGGCTTTGCAAAGGAATCATGGGCACTCTGCCGGTAACAGGCCTTATATTCATCCATTATTGCCTCGGAACGCTGCTCCAGAAGCTCATAGTCCACCAGAAGCAGGGAGGAGAACTCTCCCATATAATCAGCAAGGTGCCCGCACTTCTCAAAGGTCAGAGGGAATATGTATTCCTCCTCTGCAACCTCGTTCTCAGTCACAAGCTTCTCAAGATCCGGCTCCTTCAGAAGCCCCATATTCCTTACTGTCTCAATATGCTCTGAATCCCATAGTATTTCCTTGCATGGAGGAATCACAGCACTATCAAGCCTGCCTGTGGAAGCCTGGGTAATCGGATCAAATGTCTTGACAGCATCTATCTCGTCAAACTCAAACACGGCCCGGACAGGCTCATCGCTGCCAAAAGGATAGAAGTCGAAGACTTCGCCTCTTATTGCAAAGTCACCAGGCACCGATACCTTCGGGGTACGGATATAGCCGCAGCCCTGCATCTGCTTCTCAAGCTCTGCTGTATTTACACTCTGCCCCTTTTTGAGGAAAGAGATATGCTTCTTAAAGAAATCTGCAGGAACCATAGGGGTAAGGAATGCCCCCACCGAAGTTACAGCAATACACTTTGGGCTTGATATCAGCTTGGCAAGACCTTTGACCCTGTTCCCACAGTTCTGGGAACCTGGGCTTTCTCCCCTGTATGGCAGGGTGTTCCACCCGGGAATATAGCATACATCCTTGCAGCAGAGGGAAACATCTTCATAAAAGAGTTCTGCCTCTTTCTCGTTGGGAAGAACAATAAGAAAAGAACCTTTTGAATAACGGAAAAGGTCGGAAATTACAGCAGCAAGAGGGAGCTTACGGATACCTCCGACTGTTATAGGAAATTGTCTGGAGCAAAAAGTATCCACCAACCTCTTATGGGCCGGGAGGGGTCTGAAACGGGTGATGAGCTCTCTGAGGAAATCGTCAATCATAATTTCACAAGAACAAGATAACATAAAAAAAGTATAATTTAAATATAGATTAAAGAACAAATGTGTGGGATAATGAGATGAGGAATCATATGACAATTTTCAGTATTGTAGAAAACCAGAATCTTCAGCAGGCGATTCAACGCTCTGCCACCCCGGAGCATAATCTGGTGCTCCACAATAATCCTATAGCTGCCCTGGATCAGATGGGAAAAAAGAACCCTGATGTGATTCTGTTCAACTATGATGATTATCCAGACTACTGGGAAAGTGTCTATCTTTTTTCAAAGTATAATTTAAATAATTGTAAATTTATACTACTTTTTGGTCGTACATTTTTAATAAATGACAGTTCTAAGGCTGAATTCTTAGGAGTCGACCTTCTTCCATGGCATACAGATACCAGAAGCTTTGTGGCAGACCTTAAGGAAAAATTAAAAGACGTAGTATGATTCTATACCGTTGTCCTTAAGCAGAAGCACGGTATTATTCACATCCATATCTGCATCAACAGGTATAGAGACCTTATAGAGAGTCTTATCCCCTGACTTTACCGCATTCACCGAAGGCTTCACCCCCAAGGCCTTAAGCTTTTTCTCCATATTCCTGGCATTGGTCTCGTTTCCGAAGGATCCCACCTGGATTGCTACAGGACGGCGTACAGATGCATCCTGCTCTTCCTTGCTGGAGGTGCGGGTCTGGCTCTCCTCGGCTTTGCTTATAGTCGTGACAGAATAATCTGATGAGAGAAATATACGGGATGGAGTTATAGGGAATGCAGCCTTGTCTGATGCCAGACGGCCTTCAAAGCCCTCGGCCTTAAGCTTTTTGGCTGCAGCAGCTTTTATCTCTGACAAAGAAAAAGTTGATGCAATGTCATATACAAGATAGAGGACACTGTCATCTGAGCTGGTGGCAAGACAGGATGCAAGCTGCCTTATACCCTTGTTTGATTCACCCTGGGAAAGGAGCACTGCCCCTTCCATTGCCTTGGCTTTGTCCTTAAGAGGGGCACCTGCTTTCTCCTGCACCACCCTGAACTTAAGATAAGGGAGCTCAAACTCCCCCTGCTCGTAAAGGAGCGCGGCAGACATGTACAAGGAATACCAGGCCTCCTGATCCGCATCAAAGGCCAGCTGGAAATACTGCTGGGCCAGGTCAAACTTGCCGCACATCAGCGCCAGGTTGGCAGCCTTTGTAAAGATATCGTACTTAGCCTGGATTCTCTCCTTGCAGGAACCTACAGCCTCCAGAATCTTGCTGGCGCTGGTCTCCTGCCTGAAAATCTCGTTCAGAGCCTTGTCCGGCACCTCCTGGCGGTTCTGGAGAGTCTTATAGTACTGATCAAGCTCAGCTCCCCACAACGATGTGGAAAACAGCAGCAGAATGAGAATTAAGTTATAACGGCAGATTGTTTTCAGACTGCTCAACTGGAACATCATTTCCTTTGCCTTTTTTCTTCTTTTCCTTTATGGGCTTTTCCTTCTTCTCCTTAGGTTTTCTCCTGACAAGGGCAAAAGGAAGCATGAACAGGGTTCCTGCCGCAAAAGCTACTGTCACAGCAAGAAATACCGGAACCTTGGTGAATGATATGAATCCGAAGTTGATATCGGCGGAATTGGATAGGTTAAGGGCCGCAAAAAGGGCGTAAAAACAGATGAAGATCACAAACAATATCATCCTGAATCTCATACTCTGACTCCTTTGTATGTATTTCCGTTGCAGGAAAGAAGCTTAACATCAATGAACTTACCTATTGTATCATATTTTTCGGGAAAAACAACCATCTCATCCCCCTCAGTGCGTCCCAGCATCTCGGTTTTGTCCTTCTTGGAGACAGATTCCACCAGAACACGCTTCACCTGGCCCACCTTCTTCTCCTTCTCCTCTGCGCTGATACGGTGCTGAAGGGCTATGACCTTCTCAAGCCTCTTAAGCTTTGTCTCGAGGGGCAGGCTGTCGGCCATGGTGCAGGCCTTGGTACCTTCACGGGGGTTATAATAGTAAGTGTAGGCATCTATGTAGCGCACCTGTCTCATAAGATCCAAAGTAGCATCCAGATCCGCCTCAGTTTCCCCCGGGAATCCGATCAGAATATCGGTGGTAAGGGAGACTCCGGGAATCTTATCCTTGATCTCCGACACTATATCCAGATAGTGCTCCTTGGTGTAACGCCGGTTCATAAGCTCCAGAATACGGTTGCTGCCATGCTGGACAGGGAGGTGTATATGACGGCAGACCTGAGGATTTGCCGCTATGGTGTCAATCAGCTTCGAGCTGAAATCCTTGGGATGGGAAGAGAGAAAACGGACCCACCCTATGGAGCTTATGTGGCTGCAGATAAGGTCTAAAAGCTCCGGAAATGATATCTCACTCCCCTTATATGTGCCCCGGTATGAGTTGACATTCTGTCCTAAAAGGGTTATCTCCCTCACATTATGCTGCTCAAGGAACTCAATCTCATGGAGTATATCTTCAGCAGACCTGGATACCTCACGGCCCCGTACATACGGAACTATGCAGTAGGAGCAGAAGTTGTTGCAGCCATGCATGATCGGGACAAATGTCTTGAAGCTCCTGCCATCGGAATGGTATTCCTGGAAAGTATAGGTGCCTTCATCCTTTTCCGGCAGTCCTTCCAGATACTCAAGTATATTGTTCTTCTCCAGAGTTCCCAGAACCAGATCCACAGTTCCCCTGCAGGTGGTGTAGAGCTCTTCCTTTATCCGCTGGGCCATGCAGCCTATTATAACCAGCTTGAAGTCATGGCTCTCCTTAAGTTTCTTGAAATAGCCTATACGGCCCCAGATACGGTCTTCTGCAGTCTGACGTACAGAGCATGTGTTTATGATAATGAGATCAGCCTGGCTGTCGGAACTGCAGCTCTCCCAGCCCCTTTTCTGGAGTATAAGCTCAAGGGAATCGGACTCTGCCTTGTTCATCTGACAGCCATATGTCTCAAGAAAATACTTTTTCATTCAGCCAACTTTTCCTCAATGAATTTTTTAACAACTTTCCAGTCGTTGTCAAGGGGAATCACAATCCAGGCACCTTTGTCAAACTCCTGGTCCACCTGATCCTCGGCCAATCCTGTAGCAAGCAGATTGGTGTAAGTGGCACAAAGTACATTGTTTGTGCTTAGCACGGCCTGGATGATAGTTATATCCTGACAGCTGCGGTAAAGGCTGAAAGCCTCAAGCCAGGATATATCAGTCTCCACATATCTGAACCCCAGCTTTATGATTCTGCCCAGCCTGTTTATATCGGAAAGTCCAATGGACTGAAGCTTATCCTTGACAGCCTTGAGAATCTGCTGCTGCCGCAAATCCCGGGAGAATACCGGAGTATAATGCCGGGCTCTGGCAATACGCAGCGCCTGAACGCCGTTGACATGATGCACTCCTGCCGGATAATAGAGGGTGGACCACTTGCCGTTCTCATCTCTAACCCTATAGGTAGGATCCACAAGAGGCTCGGTAAGCTCCACATCAATTCCACCAAGCACATTAATAAGTTCGGCAAAGGCATACATATCAACCATCACATATTTATCAATCCTGAGTCCGGTGATTTCAGAGACTGTGTTCTTAAGGGTATCTGCCCCGAAACGGCGGTAAATGCTGTTGATCTTGGTACGCTTGTAGAAAAGATCCCGCGGCAGGCTTATCAGGGTGGCTTTATTCAAGTTCAGATTCAGGGAGGCCACAATAAGGGTGTCGGTATTCCTCTGGTTCATTCCGCAGATAAGAATGGTATATCTGCCGTCAGAGTCTGATCCTGTATTAAAATTCAGTTTTTTTTTACGGAAGAGACAACTACATTGTCGCTGTCAAAGAGGTAGACTTCGCCGGTATCCTTTTCCAGGGAGAGGGTTCCTATTTTAAAACCGCCCCGGTCTGTGATCTCAAAGTCGTAGCTTTCATCGCTTTCCTTGGGTTCCTGGGCAATTGTAAAGCCTTTAGTCTCAAGGAATGCCATAAAAGCTGGATCCTTGACCATGGCAGAAAGCTCATCCAGCTTGGATTCTGTCTTTTTCTCCGAGACAGTGCGGATATCGAACATAGTGTGAAGCTTAAGAAGATTATCCCAAAGCTCATCTGTATCCTTGCATCTGGTGCTTCCAAGGGTGATATTTCCCTCAACCAGATCCAGCATCATACTGCAGAGAAGTGAACCATCGGTACGGCGTATGTCGTAGCCAGTCTGAGTATTCTCGGCATCTCTTTTCTTTATATAGAGCTTGTGCTCCGAAAGATAAGAAAGAAGCTGCTGATTCCTGGAATACTGATCCATCTTCTTAGCCACAGGCTCAAGAGCAGCATAATGGGCCTGAATACGGATGTTGTTGGCTTGTATAAAAGAAGCAAGCTCCCTTTCGGTACTTATTCTGGCAGTGGATACTCTGTCAAAGCTCTCGGTATCAAACTGCACCTTGCCTCCGGTGGTGTACGGCAGGATAGAGAGCCTGTAGAAAAGCTTTCCACCGCTTGAAAGGAGTATATCTCTCCCCTTCTGCACCGGTGTAAGGTTATATTGGCGGTAAAGGTCCAGACACTCCTTGCTTTCCATGAAATAGGAGCATCCTTTCCTAAGCATGGATTCGCTGAACTCTGACATAAGCTGATCCAGGGCGCTGTAATAGTAGGCATAGTCATCAGCAGGAGCCTCGGGAGCCTCCTTGGTCAAGTCTGATCCATAGCTGTTTATCTTGAGGCCAAGTACGTTACGGGCATCGGATAGATCTTCTCCCATGTTCTGCAGGGTATAATCCAGGTTGCCAACTGCCGCTGCTGTCTCCTTGGCAGAGGCACCAACCTTTTTCACAGCCTGCAGGGTCACTATATTGAATATAAGAAGACCGGCAAGGCAGCAGAACATGAGGATTAAAAGAATTCTGGAACGTACCTGACCCTTCAGCATCAGTGCCGGAAACTCCTCTGGCCTGTGTAGACCATGGCTGCATTGAATTCATTGCAGGCTTCTATGGATTCGAAGTCACGGAGGGACCCTCCAGGCTGTACAACAGCTGTAACTCCCTCTTTAAGGCCGATATCGATTCCGTCCCTGAACGGGAAGAATGCATCGGAAACCATGATGCTTCCCTTAAGTCCGCCGTGCTCATCCTTTACAACAGCTTCAATAGAAGCACGCTTCTCGGGATCTGTAAGCTCATACCAGGACTTTTCGTAGAGGTCCCAGCAGATCCGGTCGCACATCTTCTTATATGCCTTATCCCGGGCAATCTCGGCAACACCTACCCGGTCCTGCTCGCCGGTTCCTATTCCAACAGTGACTCCGTCCTTAACATAGATTACAGAATTACTGGTAACACCGCTCTCCACCAGCCAGCCGAAGATAATATCCTCGAACTCCTTGTCGGTAGGCTGCCGGTTAACCCTGTATTCTTTTCCTTTGTATTCGCATACAGCCGGGAGGAAGTCCTCCTTTTTCCTGGCCTTTGGAAGGTATGACCACTGAGCGATGACACCACCGTCCAGGATAGATTTGAAGTCCATGAACCTGGAATAGGCAAAATCCTGAAGCTTATCAATGTTCTTGATCCGCATGACACGGAGATTCTTCTTGCTCTGGAAAAGCTCAAAAGCCTTCGGAGAGAATTCAGGTGCCGCAACTACCTCGACATAGCCTTCTGTCACCTGCTCTGCAGTCTCCAGATCCACTTCTCTGTTCAGGATTACAGCACCGCCGAATGCGGCAATGCGGTCTGCCATAAGGGATTTATGGAATGCCTCTGCCAGTGTCTCACCCTTTGCAACACCAGACGGGTTGTTATGCTTGATTATGACACTGCAAGGGGTCTCGGAAAAGAAGCGGAGGATATTGAGTCCGTTGTCCACATCTGTAATATTGATCTTTCCCGGGTGCTTTCCTGACTGAAGCAGCTCTACATCAGAGGCCAGATAGCGGCCCTGGAGCACAGTCTCCACTCCACCGATGGCAAGATTGCCATTTATAAGCTTGTACATTGCAGCCGGCTGGTCTGGGTTCTCACCGTAACGGAGTCCCAGCTTCTCGCCACCGATATCCCACTGAACTTTCTCGTAGAACAGGGTCTGCCTGTCGCTGTCAGAGTTCCTGAAGCTTATATCCATGAACTGAGGGAAAGAGTCTCTGTTGATGTTTTTGTACATATCCTTAAGATTTTCTGCCATAGCCGGACTCCTTAGTGAAGATTATATACCTTGGCGGCATCAGCCGGTGCAAGACCTGCAAGATATGCACTGATAGCTGTGTCATATTTTGCTGTGGTGCTGAATGTCTTCTTGGCAAGCTCAAACCGCTGCGCAAAGCTGAGGGCACCCTTCTGGGCCTTAAGGTTCTTAAGGAGAACAGGATAGTCTGCAGGATCTGTGACAGAAGCCACTCTCAGGAAGTTCTTTGCAGAAGCACGGAGCATGCATGGGCCGCCGATATCGATGTTTCCGCGGGCATTCTCTGATGTGGACTCTGCCTTTGCAACTGTCTTCTCGAATGGATAGAGGTTTACAACTATCATATCAAAGATTGTGGCATTGGTCCGGGCAATGTCCTTCTTGTGGGCATCGTTGTAGGTCTCGGAAAGGATTCCCAGATAGATCTTGAAATCCAGTGTCTTTACAAGACCTCCCTGCATCTCAGGCTGCTTTGTGTAGTCGGAAACCTGGATAAGGTTCTTGTCGGCAGCAGAGCCTAAATAGCCCTTGATTGCGGTGTATGTGCCGCCGGTGGAATAAATCCTGATACCAGGGTTGATCTGGATAAGTGCCACCATATCATCAATTTCAGTTACTGTATTAATCATTTATGCTCTCCTTATGCACCATGACAGTGCTTGTATTTCTTTCCGCTGCCACAGGGGCATGGGTCGTTGCGGCCCACTTTCGGGGTGCTGCGCACCACCTGAATATTTCCTGTAGGATTGGATGTGACTGCTCCGCTCTGGGATGCCATGTTCCGGTGGGAATCGAACTGGGAAGACTCCTGATGAGTTGCAACCGATGCTGCCTGAACCTGCCGCGGTTGCTCTGAATAACGCTCCACCTTCACATTAATGACCTTGCGTACAATCACCTTCCGGATATCATCTATCATCTTGTCAAAGATCTCAAAGCCCTCAAGCTTATACTCAAGAAGCGGGTTTTTCTGACCATAGGCCCGGAGGTTCACTGCCTCACGCAGAGCATCCAGGTTCTCAAGGTGCTCCTGCCACTTGATATCTATAAGACGGAGATATTCCATCCTGGCAAACATATTGAAGTTCTCCACCCCCACTTTGGAAGCTTTGTCATCCATCTCGCCATAGATGTTGTCCAGGATAGCCTGCTTAAGATCCGGCAATGTCTTGGGCTGTGTCACATCAATATGGGCATCAGGTGTGTAATAGAGGGTCTCCCGGAACCGCTTGATGATCTCCGGCACCTCAGACATCTCCTTGATTCCCTCGAAAAGATCGTCGGCAAACTCAGCTATAATATTCTTTATATGGCCGATGAAGTCTTTGTCGGCAATAACTTCTTCCCGCTTGGAGTAGATATATTTACGATGCTCACTGAGCACATTGTCGTAATCAAGGAGGTGCTTACGGATCTCGTAGTTACGCTCCTCCACCCGCTTCTGTGCATTCTCTATAGATTTGCTTATCCATGGATGATGGATAGGCTCATCCCCTTTCATTCCTATGCGGGCCATCATTGACTTAAGGTTGTCGCCTCCGAAAAGACGCATGAGTGTATCGTCCAGTGAGATGTAGAACTTGGATTTTCCAGGGTCTCCCTGACGGCCTGACCGTCCACGGAGCTGGTTGTCGATACGCCGTGATTCATGGCGCTCGGTACCTATTACATAGAGACCGCCAAGAGATTTAACCTCTTCGTAATCAGCTTTCCACTTCTCTGTAGCCTTGGCCAGAGCTTTCTCGTATTCTTCGGGCTCAGCCTCGGTGCCACACATCTTCCGGGCCATGAACTCCGGATTGCCCCCCAGCTTGATATCTGTACCACGGCCAGCCATGTTGGTGGCAATAGTAACAGAACCTTTGGCACCGGCTTCAGATATGATCATAGCCTCACGGGCGTGGTTCTTGGCGTTCAACACCTCGTGGCGGATTCCCCGCTTGGTAAGAAGGGATGAAAGCTGCTCCGACTTCTCGATGGAGACAGTACCCACCAACACTGGCTGGCCCTTTGCATGGGCAGCTGAGATCTCGTCGCATATAGCCTTGAACTTATATTCCTCGTTCAGATAAATCTCATCGTCCATATCATCCCTGATAACAGGACGGTTGGTAGGAAGGACAACAACATCCAGATCATAGATCTTGGTGAACTCCCGTGCCTCGGTATCTGCAGTACCGGTCATACCGGAGAGCTTGTCGTACATCCTGAAGTAGTTCTGGAAAGTAATGGTGGCATGAGTCCTGTTCTTCCGGGCAACCTTGATCTTCTCCTTGGCTTCAATAGCCTGATGGAGACCGTCGGAATAACGTCTTCCTGTAAGGATACGGCCGGTGAACTCATCTACTATCTGAACCTCCCCTGCCTGCACTACATAGTCCACATCCCGGTGGAACAGTTTGTGAGCCTTCAGGGCCTGGGTGAAGTAATGGATATATTCGAAGTTGTCGTCGGTGAAGAGGGAGCCTTCTATATACTTGTTTTTGAGCAGAAGGGACTCAATCTTGTTCATACCGTCATTGGTGAACACAACATGCTTGGTCTTCTCTTCCAGCTTGTAATCTCCCACCAGATCTTTATCCTCCTCGGGATATTCACCGGTCTCCGGATTCTTCTTGCATTCATCCAGGTAATGGATAAGTTTATCCACCTGATAGAACTTGCTGGTGTCATCCTCGGCAGCACCCGAGATGATAAGAGGTGTCCTTGCCTCATCGATAAGGATGGAGTCTATCTCGTCAACAATGGCAAAGTTATGACCACGCTGAACCTTCTGATCGTCGCTCCACCGCATGTTGTCCCGCAGGTAGTCAAAGCCGAGCTCGTTGTTGGTGGCATAGGTTATGTCGCAGTTGTATGCCTTCCGTTTAGCCTCAAAGTCCATATTGGAAAGGACTGTCCCCACTGTTATTCCCAGGAAATTATGGACTTTGCCCATCCACTGGGCATCACGTTCAGCCAGGTAGTCGTTTACAGTAACTATATGGACACCTTTGCCCGAAAGTGCGTTAAGATATGCGGCTGTGACACTGGCCAGAGTCTTTCCCTCTCCAGTCTTCATCTCTGTGATCTTGCCCTGATGAAGCACTATTCCGCCCATTATCTGCACATCGTATGGACGTTCGCCCAGCACCCGGCGGGAAGCTTCACGGCAAAGAGCAAAAGCCTCGGGCAGGATATCATCCAGAGTCTCCCCCGCTTTAAGCCGTTCTCTGAAATTCTGAGTCACTTCCTTGAACTGATCATCCTTGAGCCCCATGGCCCAGGACTCTTTCTCATTAACCTTATGTAATATAGGAAGAAGGGCCTTTAAATCCCTGTCATGCTTGGATCCAAATATTGCCTCGACAACTTTCTGCAACATACTAAAATTATATATAAAAACTATATAAAAAACAACTGTTTAATATAGGTGGGGAAAAAAAAGAGGCTGATTTTTCAATCAGCCTGGATTCGAATTGCAAATAGTTAACTGGGAGGGGAACTATATTGCCTCGACACTTTTATTATCGGAACATGAGTAAAATTTATTAATATTTTTTTTATTTTTTCAAATATATTTTAAAAATTCCTGTAATAAGCAGGATAAAAATAATTGAGATGACTCCACCCAGAATATAATTATTGGCAAAAAATACCCAGGCAAGGAGAGCTGTCATAAACAGAAGGAAGAAATAGATTATCCGGACAAGAACTGGCAATATATGATGTCTGATGATCTCTCCTGTGCTTACACCTGCCCTCTTAAGGCTTCGGATCCGTACAGCAGGAATTAATGTCAGAGCCAGGACCACACAGATAAGGATGAACCAGTTGTAGGCCACTTTGGAATGAACTGCTGTGCTCCAGAGTGGATAGACTACTGCAGCAGCAAGAGCAATCCCCATAACTGCAGTGAGGAGCATTATAAAAAGCCCCTTGAAAAGGCGGGGATAGAACAGCATAAGCTCTCTTGCAGCAGATTCTTTTTTAACCATATACATATCTTACAACAAATTGTCCCGGTTAGCAACCAGACAGAGCGCAGTGAACCAATGGAACAAACCTTGCGTCAGATGCCAATGCCCTTCTATACATAGGGTCTGCATAGATCAGATCAGCCTCTTTTGATGCGGCAATAAGCTCATCCTCTCCCTGGAAGAAAAGGTCCTGTTTCTCTGCAAATTCAGCATCCTGCAGGAAGAAGCTGCCTACAGTGATATCAGCATCAGAAGTCCGCCTTATTATATTACGCAGTGTGTTCCCTACTCCCTGCTGATGCACAATAAGTACCCGTTTTGCACTGCCGGCCTCCTCTGCAGCTTTTAACAGGGAAGGGCTCTCAGGATAACTGAGCCTGTACGGAATTCCGGACTTTTCCTTGATAAGGCGGCAAGCCTCCAAAGCACCCGGAGAGAAGCATAGTGTCTCTTCTGAAGATAATTCCGAAGCAATGGAGACAAGATCATCATCAAAAGCCCTATTAAGGGGAGTAGCCCCGAATATGGATATTTTCTCAGAATATTCAGGCAGGAATTTCTTTACCAAGGCCAGAATTGCCTTAGCCTCGCCGAAGGAATAATTCTCCATCCCCGATGTATTTACGCTGAATGCAGGTATACCTGTCTCCTTCTCCACAGCTTTTGCGGCAGCGGTAAGGTCGGTGCCGATCACAGATACTGCAGGAGTGCCCACCAGAGCCACGAACTTATATTCTCCAAAGGAGGCTGCGGCGCATATCTTTTTCTTCAGCTTGTCATCCCTGCCGAAAATAGTGTCCATCTCTCTTATGGCAGCACTGTAGAAACAGGCTTTATCGCCATAGAACCGGGGCTCATCATAACCTGCCACATTGCCTGAGCACCCACCTGGATCGCAAAGTACTACAAGACCACCTTCGGCATATAATGCGGATACTGCCCCTGAATAGTCCGGAGCAAAAGGTGCCAAATATCTGAAGAATCCTTTCATGCTCCCCCCTACACCGTAAGATATGTTCCTTTCATCTGCTCTCTGTGCCCCTTAGGATTGGAGAAAGCGTTATCCATGACTTCAAGAAGTCCATTTATGCCGTCAAAACCGTAGAATGTCCTGTCAAAAGGCCATGCAGCGCTTATTGCTTCCTGATTGTAATAGCCTGCATCCAGGCCCAGCATAAGGTCTGCCTGGGGCAAGGTGGATGGACATGCGGCAGTGGAAGGATGAACTCCGGAAAAGACCTTGAGCCCTGGTGCTGCTTTATTCAGAACTGCAATAAGATCCCAGTCCTCCGGGTGAATCATATCACGGAAGACAAAGGGGACCTCTATTCCTGCCTCTATGAGCATAAGGGCTATGTCGAAGGGATTACCACAGACCGCCTCTCCTACTGCAATCCTCCTGCCCTTATGCTTCAGTGCAAATTCCTTGATTCTTTCTTCTGCTGCTATCTTCTCTTTTCCGCAGCTGATATCAGTATCAAGGAAAGCAGCAAGTTTTTTATAATTTTCTTCTATTACGTCTGGTATATATGATGTGTAAAGCTTTATATAGGGCATTCCAAGGCGTTTTTCCAGGTCTGCACCGCAGGCAGCAGCCTGTGGATGCACTATTATGTTGGCCCGGGAACCTCCCATTTTCTGCAGCTCATCAAAACTGCTGCACCCGGCGACTGTCTTTATCTCTTTTATACCTGCTTTTCCAAGAAGGTTAAGAAGCTCGCTCTCCTTCTCAAGGGGAGCAAAGGTTCCAAGAAGGTTTACTGATGTATCGCCTCCAGTATTGTTGCCCTGGGCCTCGAAACAGTCAGTTATAGCCTGCCGGACCTGCACCATAGGGCCATAGTTTCCATCCCTCACAATAGGATCCATAAAGGTGGTGGTCACAGGTATCCCCACCTGAGCGCTTATTTTTCTGCCCAACCCTGCCAGATCTGTTCCCAGGAGAGCATCAAGACAGGTCATGCATATAAGGACAGCCTTGAACTGTCCAAGGTCTTTTATATACTGGACTGCCTCCGGAATTCTCTTAAGATATGTACCCAGGGATATACTCCTGTCATCCAGGTTAAGATAGAACATACGGTGGGCAAAGCCATACTTTTCTGCCACCACTGTGCCTGAGCGGCTGCACCCCATGGGACCCACCATGAGCATTGCACTTTCGGGCAGCAGCATGGCTGTCCGCTTTACCCCGAAGCCGGAGCTTCCAGGCCCATTGTAGTGCAGCCAGCAGCCGCCGAATACAGGTACCGATTTATTCTCTCTTTTTTCCGATGCCAGTTGTCCTATAGTCCTGAACTCAGCTTTCATCGCTCTTACACTTCATTATTTTATCTGCAATGGAAAGGAACTCCCTGCTTATAGGAAGGTCTCTGTTTCCCTCCACAACAGTCATTCCCTTATCCTCAAAATCCATTATCTCCTGGGACCTCGGAAGATGGCCTATGACAGGAACCCCTATGCTGTCGGCAAAGGCCTGCACTTTCTCATCCTCTCCCTTAAGGCCACGGGAATTGAAAATAATTCCCCGCACCCGGGCGTAACCCCTGTCCTCAAAGTTCTTTACGGCAGTACGTATATTGTTGGCAGCAAAGAGAGACATTTTCTCCCCGGAGGTCACAATATATATATCCTGGGCATAGCCTTCCCTGATAGGGGCGGCAAAACCGCCGCATACCACATCGCCCAAGACATCGTAGAGGACAACATCAGGCTTAAGGGTATCGAACACATTAAGCTCATCCATAAGCTGGAAAGTGGCTATTATTCCCCTTCCTGCACAGCCCAGACCAGGTGTGGGGCCTCCTGTCTCCATACACATCACCCCGCCGAAACCGGTGTGGATAATATCTTCAATCTTGGGGTTGGAATCATGATCCCGCATGTAGTTAAGGACAGGCTCAAGCTGTTTTCCATGCATCAGATTTATTGTGGAATCAGCCTTTGGGTCGCATCCTATCTGCATGACCTTATAGCCGCTTATTGCAAGAGCGGCAGATATATTGGAGGTGACAGTGGATTTTCCTATACCCCCTTTTCCATAGATAGCAATTTTTTTCATAAGTTGTTTCCCCTAGTAAAAACCCCGGCAAAAAGCCGGGGTCGGAATTGAAACATAAGAGATTTAAAACGGCTGTGCCGGCTTGGGGACATTTAAGCCTGAGCTGCCTCTCTCTTAGCCTTTGCCTCTGCAATAACAGCATCAGCAATCTTGCCGTTTATCGGGCTGTAGTGATCGAATTCAACCTCGAAGGAGCCGGTTCCTGAAGTGAGGGAGCGCAGGTCAATAGCATATCTCAGAAGCTCAGACTGCGGAACTTCTGCATTTACCTGCTGCATACCACCACCAATGCTGTCCTGACCAAGCACTCTACCACGCTTGGAACTAAGGTCAGAAAGAACATCACCCAGATACTGATCGTCGACAAATACTGTGAGTTTCATGATAGGCTCCAGGAGAACAGGTGAAGCCTTTTCAATGACATCCTTAAGACAGCCCTTGGCTGCAAGCTTGAATGCCATTTCTGAAGAGTCGACAGGATGCTCTTTTCCATCGAACAGGTTTACTTCTATATCTACAACCGGATATCCTGCAAGAACACCTTCCTGCATTCCTTCCGCAATTCCCTTTTCAATTCCAGGGATATAACCCTTGGAAACTGCACCACCCTTGATGGTGTTGATGAATCTGAGATACTCGCCTCTCTCGATAGGCTGGATCTCGAAATGAACCTCTGCAAACTGGCCATGACCACCGGACTGCTTCTTATGTCTGAAGCTGCCGGAAGCTTTCTTGGTAACTGTCTCACGGTATGCAACCTGTGGAATCTTGGTGGTGATGCCAATCTTCTGGTTGTTCTGGATCTTGTCCAGGATCATGTTGACCTGGAGCTCGCCCATTCCGGAAACAATTGTCTCAGCTGTCTCCTTGTTGTAGGAGATACGGAATGTATTATCCTCGGTGGAAGCCTTCTGCATGAACTGTGCCAGCTTGTCCTCATTCTTCTTGTCGTTGGCAGATACAGAAACTTCGTATGTAGGTGTCGGCAGACGCAGCTTGATGAATGTGTCCTTAAGCTCGCCTGTGAACATTGTGTCGTTTGTCAGAGTAAGAGGCATCTTGGATGCGATACCGATATCACCTGCAACAAGCTCGTTAAGGTCAATCAGTTTCTTTCCAACTGCTGTATACAGCTTGGTGACTTTCTCCTTCTTTCCCTCTCTGGAGTTCATAAGCTCCATATCAGCTGTGACTTTACCGGTGATACATTTCCAGAATGAGAGCTTACCGGAGAACTGGTCAATATTTGTCTTGAATGTGAATACCTTGACATCGCCATCTGGTGTGATAGGAACCAGTGTCTGTTTTCCTTCCTCATCCAGGAGGACATCGTTGAATCCAAGTGGAGACGGAGAAATCTCAGAGATGAAATTAACAAGTGCCTCGATACCGGAACCTGCAAGACCGGAACCGCAGAGAACAGGAGCCAGCTTATTGTCATGGAGACCTTCGATAAGAGCCTTCTTAACATCCTCTGGACTGAGCTCACCGCTTTCCAGGTACTTTTCCATGATCTCGTCGTCGCCTTCTGCAGCACCCTCGATCATTGCTTCTTTATACTGAGCAACCAGATCTGCCATATCAGCAGGAATATCTGTTGCAACCTCTTTTCCGCCGCCGGCTGGAACCATATATGCCTTTTCATTCAGCAGGTCGATGACACCTTTGAAATCCTTTGCATCGCCCATAGGAATGACTACAGGAACAAAAGTTTTATGGAATTTCTTCTTAAGGTCTTCCATAGCTGCTGAGAAGGAAGCTCTGTCCTTGTCCATCTTGTTGATGAAGATGAACCGTGGGATGTTACGTCCGTCCATACGGCGCCACAGTTTGATTGTCTCAATCTGAGCACCGGCGTCTGCACCTACAACCAGCATGCCGGTCTCGCAGGCCCGGAGTCCAAGGATTACCTCTCCTACGAAGTCGGATGCACCCGGAGTATCTATAAAATTAAGCTTCTTGCCGTTTTTCTCAATAAATGAAAGTGTGGAATGGAAGGAAATCTTCTTGTCGATCTCCTCTTCGGTATAGTCACTGACTGTCTTTCCACTCTCTACAGTCTCAGCCTTTGGAATTGCACCATTTGCAAAAAGAATATGCTCAAGAAGAGTAGTCTTTCCTGTGCCTGTATGCCCAGTGATAGCTGTGTTTTTAATTTGTTCAGTAGTAAATCCCATAAAAAAATCCTCCTGTTGGGCTTTATATATGATAAAGGACAGAGGGATAAATTGTCAACAAATATTTTACTTATATATAAAATATTTACGGTTCCAGTTCCTGAACTATATCAAGCTTGGAGATAGGACTTTCGTTCTTGACCGCATATTCATAGGCTGTCATACCTGCATCAGACTTGATATTTATGTCTGCCCCTTCCTCCAGGAGAGCCTTGATTACAGAGGAATGCTCGCTCTGAAGGGCTGCCAGCATAAGAGGTGTAAGACCGCCGTTCTTCTCCTTGGCATTCACATCAGCACCAGCTTTGACCAAGATATGGATGATCTCCGGGTTTCCGTTGTGCATGGATGCATACATAAGGGCGGAGATTCCGTTCACATCGGTCTGCTTAGGATCTGCACCCAGCTCCAGGAACTTCTGGATCATGTCTGATGAGAAGTTGTAGAAGCAGGCATAGAGGAATGGAGAGACGCCATTGGCATTATATTCGGTTATGGAAAGACCTTTCTTATGAAGGAGCTCCATCACTGCAGGATTCGGATTGTAGATAGCCGCATAGCTCATAGGGTTGAAGTTCTGGATCTCACAGTTATAGTCAGCACCACCTTCAATAAGGACACGGAGGACATCAGCATTCTTGTTGGACTGGGCTGCCATCATGATCACAGGCAGGCCGTACCTGTTCTTGGAATTGCAGTCTGCCCCGCTCTTGATAAGGGCTTCGGTAACCTTCGGGTTCTCGTTATATGTTACAGCAAAGACAAGGGGCGTCCTGCCGTCCATGTCTTTGTCATCCACCTTGGCACCAGCCTTAAGGAGGGTCTCTGTCACAGCAGACTTGAAGTTTCCGCCGGCAGCGGCCATGAGAGGTGTGGTCTGGTCTCTGTTCCGCACATTAACATCAGCACCTGCCTCGATAAGAGTGTTGAAAATATCAATATTTGTGGTGCTCTGAGAGGCAAGAAGCAATGCGGTGTCACCATGGGTGTCGGTCTCGTTGACCTTTGCACCGTGCTTTAAAAGGAGTTTAACCACCTCAAGGGAGTCGTCATTCAGGCTTGCTATCATAAGAGGTGTTCTGGCTTTATCGCCGCTGCCGCCGTTCACGTCGGCTCCATCTTTGATTGCAGCTTCAATCTTGGCCAGATTATTGGAGCCAATAAGCACTGCAAACTGCTCGGTCTTCTTATCTGCGAAGAGTGCAGATGGAAGAATCAGAATAAGAACTAAGAGAAGAATCTTTCTCATTTTGACTCCTTGAATCGGCTTATAGATGTGGCCATTCTCTCTTCCAAGGCCTTTATATAAGCCTCTTTGGAGGAGTATGGAGCTCCAGCTACTCCGCTTTTTACAGCAGCTTCGGCTACGGCTGCAGAAACCTGGACAAAGGCTCTTGGGTCAAACGGCTTAGGGATAATGTAGTCTCTGCCGAATTCCAGGCTCTTGGCATTGTATGCCTTAAGCACCTCCTCAGGCACAGGAAGCTTTGCAAGGTCTGCCAGGGCATGGGAAGCTGCAACTTTCATCTCCTCGTTTATGGCAGAAGCCTCTACATCCAGTGCTCCGCGGAATATAAAGGGGAAGCCCATGACATTGTTCACCTGGTTGGGATAATCGGAGCGTCCAGTAGCCATGATCACATCGGCCCTGGCAGCAGTTGCCTCAGGATATGTTATCTCCGGATCAGGGTTGGCAAGGGCAAAGACAATCGGGTCTGCATTCATAGTCTTCAGCATCTCACCGGTCACAAGTCCTTTACCGGAAAGACCCAGGAACACATCTGCCCCTTTGAGGGCATCTGCCAGAGTACCGCCTTCTGCGGGGGTTGCAAAGAACTCTTTGTATTTGTTCATGCCTGCTGTACGGCCCTTGTAGATGATTCCCTTTGTGTCGCACATGATTATGTTCTCTTTCCTTACACCCAGGGCAATATAGAACTTGCCGCAGGCAATGCCGGCAGCACCGGCTCCGTTTATGACAACCTTGATCTGGTCTATCTTCTTACCGATGATCTCCAGTGCATTCAGGAGAGCCGCCCCTGTTATTATGGCAGTACCATGCTGGTCATCGTGGAATACAGGGATATCCATGACAGCCTTGAGGCTGTCCTCAATCTCAAAGCATTCCGGAGCCTTGATATCCTCAAGGTTGATTCCCCCGAAGGTTGGTCCCATAAGTTTTACAGCATCAATGAAGGCCTTAGGGTCGGCACAGTCCAGCTCAAGGTCAAACACATCCACATCTGCAAACCTTTTGAACAGGACACCTTTTCCTTCCATAACCGGTTTTCCCGCATAAGGGCCTATATTTCCAAGTCCCAGAACAGCAGTACCGTTGGTGATTACACCTACAAGGTTCTTTCTTCTGGTATAGGTGGATACCAGGCTCTGGTCCGCCTTGATCTCAAGGCATGGGAAAGCGACCCCCGGTGTGTAGGCACAGGAAAGGTCATCCTGTGTCTTGCATGGTTTTGAAGGCATGACCTCTATTTTTCCTGCGATTGGAAAACAGTGATATTTCAATGATTTTTCTTTAAGATCCATTTTCTCACCTCCCCAGTTCCCTGGCAGCCTTGAATATCGTCCCGTACAGGTCGTGGATATTGTTTATATCAACAGAGGAGAAAGCTACACGAAGATATTTCTCTCCTATGGAGATAGTTCCTATTCCGTAGTGCTCAAGAAGGTATTTACGCAAATTCTCGGCACCGATCTTCTTGACTTCGAAGGTCATGAAGTAACCGGAGTTGAACGGAAGTGCCACAAGAGGCACATCAGAAGGCATGGAATCCACAGCTTTGCGCACCTGCAGATAGCGTCCTTTCATCTTGGCTGCCACAGCTGCTTTCTCCTGATGATATGTGATGCTTCTCATACCCTTGAGTATTATGTTCTGGGAGATAGTTGAACAGGTTGAGACTGTGGAGCGGATAGAACCCATGATTTTCTTTTCAATGACTGATATGGCTGCCTCATCCATTGCTTTGCCGCCATAAGTAATGAAGCCTGTGCGGAATCCCCACACCAGTTCCTCCTTGGTGGCTCCGTCAATCTTTACTGCTGTTATGTTGTCATGAGCATCACACAAAGAGGCAAAAATAGATTGATGCTCTATATCATTCTCGAAGAAAAGGCCGAAATAAGAGTCGTCGCAGATAACCAGAATATCCTTGCCTGAGTCGGCCTGACGTAACAGAGCCTGCACAATCTGATGCTGATCTGCTGTGGAGGGAGAATAGCCGGTAGGATTGTTAGGGAAGTTAAGAAGAATAACCACCTTCTCCCCCATTCTCTTTATAGTCTCCTCCATGGCATTGGCATTGAAGTGGTAGTTCTCATCAAAGAGAGCAAAGGTATCAACCTTGGCCTTGTGGAGCACATTGAAGATAAGCTTATAGTTTCCCCAGAACATATTGGGGATGATAACATCATCATTCTCATCGATAAAGAGATCTGAGACTATGGAAAGGCCATGGGTAAGGCCTGATGTGATTATGGGCATGGAGACAGTCTTATTGACAAGAGAAGGATTCTTCCTGATCATCTCCATCATCCATATCTGCCGGAGCTCTGGAAGTCCTGCTGTAGGAGCATAGGCAAACATTTCGGTGGCAGAAAGACCATTGACCAGTTTACGCATGGAAGGAATAAACATAGTCTGACCATCCTCCATAGCCATTCCTATTGTGGCATTGTATTTATATGCATCTCTTTTGGCCTCTGCAGACTGGGAGATGATTCCTTTTGGGAAATACATCCTTTTTCCCAGGTCCGACAAAAGCCGGTACACAGGCTTGTCCTCAATTACCGCATTCAATTCGGCAGCTAACTTATCCAACTAAAGACCTCCAATAATAACCGAATTTTCTATAAAAAAGATCACAGCACAAAGTATAAGTCCTGCCACGCCAGCCCTGATTCCCCTTATTCCATGGCTGATCCATGCCACAGAAGAAAGTTTTTTTGCCAGACAGTAGATTGCCACAGTGATAAGGACAGCAGGAGTTATGAAACCAAGGGTTGCAATTATTCCACCCGGGATACCGGCAAGAGTCTTGCCCACATAGGTTGCGGTATTAATGACTACTGGTCCCGGTGTCATCTGGGCTATGGCCACAATGTCAGCAAACTGCTCAACGGTGCACCAGCCCCGGCTTAAGAGTTCAGACTGTATAATAGGCAGGTTGGCATAACCTCCTCCGAATGCCACTAAAGCAATCTTTGCAAACACCAGGTAGAGCATAAGGTAAATCACTGTTCATTCCCCCGGTACATAAGCATTCCCAAGATACCGCAGGCAACCACCACATAGACAGCCGGAAGATCCACAAACTCCACTGCCAAAAAAGCGAAAAGGCCTATAACTATGTCTTTCCAGCAGCGGAAAGTTTTTTTCATCATATTGCCTACAGTATAGATTATGAATACTGTGACTGCAGCCCGGATGCTGATGAAAGCGTACCCGGTGAGAGGAGAATTCTTAAGCATCTCTATGAATGTGGTTATGAAAAGGATGATTGCAACCGGAGGAATCAGGACCCCGGCAAGGGCACAGGCACTACCCTTTCTGCCCGCCAGTTTATAACCGATATTGAGGGCCGCATTGACCCCTATTGCACCCGGCATGGAATAGATGATGGCTAAAATATCATTCATCTCGCTGTCGGAAAGAACCTTCTTGCGGCACCGGAACTCCTGATCCATGACAGCAAGCATGACAGGTCCCCCTCCTACCGTAAAGAAAGAGATTTTAAAAAAGGCACAGAACAGGTAAAGGCAGATATGACTCACTGCTTGAGCACATCACTTCTTTTTGGAATAACCCGTGCTCATAAGAATGCTGAGGAACCGGGTGGAGTCAAAGTATCCGAACACAACCCTGAGCATGACAGTTATAGGAACTGCAAGTACGGCACCTACAGCTCCCCACATCCAAGCCATGAAAGCCAAGGAGATAAGGATAAGCACTGGGCTTAAGTTGAGGTTGGAGCCCTGGACACGAGGCTCTATGAAGTTACCCATAAGCTGCTGAATTCCCAGGTTGAGCAGGAAGATCAGAGTGGGCATGAAAAGATTCGGGTAGAACTGAACTGTTCCCTGGATAGAAATCAGGATTACAACTACTGAAGAACCGACAGTAGGGACAAAGTTGAGGACAAAGGCTATACCGCCCCATACCAGCGGGAAATCCACATTCAGGAGGGTAAGAACCAGATAGACCTCAAGACCGGTGAAGAATGAGATTACAGTCTTTACAATGAAATAGCGTCCTACCAGCTTAAGGATCCGTGCACTTATGATTGTGAACTTCTTGGCTTCCTTGAAGCTGAATGCCTGATAAATCTTCTGTGTAAGATACGGATATTCCAAGAAGAGGAAGAACATGAAGATGAAGATAAGGAAGATATATCCTGCCATCTTGGTGAATGTGCTTGAAAGGCTTATGACATAGTTCTGAACCACCCTGTTCCAGTCGGTTCCTGCAAAGAAATCAGGAGCTGCCTGCAGCTGGAATTTCTCCATGATCTTGTTGGTTATGTCATAGTATATATCCCGGAACTGGTTAAGATAACGGGGATAATCGGTCATGAAAAGGTTGAAGCTGTTCTGCAGGATCACAAAAATGATATAGAGGATGACCGCCAGGACAACCATTATGATAGTGACTGCAAGGACCCGGGGAATATGGAGTCTCTCGAGCCGCTGCATCACAGGGAAAAGCATGAAGCTTATCATCACTGCAAAGACAAGAGGAGCAAAGACTGCCGCAGTTGCCTTGAGAAAGAAAATGCCTCCGATAAGGAACAGGAGTACAAACAGTGAGTGCATAGCTTTATCTTTTCTGTTAAAACTGTTACTATTCATCCAAAATATAATTATAGCATAATAAAATAATTGTGTTAATACATAAAAATATTACAATTATTTAGCCAGGAGGGCAAAATGATAGCAAAATTTAATGGTATTGAGCCGAAGGTCGAAAAGCCTGCATTTATTGCAGATAATGCAGTTATAACCGGCAATGTGATTATCAAGGAAGATGCAAACATCTGGTACGGCGCTGTCCTCCGGGGCGATATTGAGCCTATAACTGTGGGAAAAGGAAGCAATATACAGGATCTTTGCATTCTGCACACCTCAGAAGGAACCCCCTGCACTGTGGGAGATAACGTGACTGTAGGCCATGGGGTTATTCTTCACGGCTGCACTGTTGAGGACAACTGTCTTATAGGAATGGGAGCCACTGTTCTTGACGGTGCTGTGATAGGTCATGAATCCATTGTAGGAGCCTGTGCTCTGGTTACCAAAGATAAAGTATTCCCTCCCCGTTCCATGATAATAGGAAGCCCGGCAAAAGCGGTTCGGCAGCTTACCGATGCAGAGGTGGCAGGCCTCCATGCCCATCCGAAGCACTATGTGGAGGTTGCCAGAAAAACAGAGGCCAGCCGAAGCTGACCTCTTGAGCTTAACTTCCAGTTCTCTTTATTTCAAAGCCATTCTGTTGACAAAGTCTTTTTTGTCAATGTGTTTCTCAATCATACCGGTATCAACCATAAAGTTAACATCATACTCAAGAGCATCAAGGTCTGCATCGGTCAGATGATCGGTAAAGTTGCTCCAGGCAAAGAGCTTCCTGGCATCTTCCATAGAGATATCCTGTACCTTGGCACCAAGGACAAGAGCCTCTTCCATATTGGCATTCATCCACTTAACAGCTTCCTTATATGTGTCGGTGTAAATCTTGAGCATTGCAGGATGATTGGCGGCAAAGTCCTTTGAGCAGGCTGAGATAAGGAGCGGACTTACATAGCCTTCGCAGGTAACCAGGATTCTTGCACCGTTCTTCTCGGCAGCAACTACAGAAGCGGCGGCAGCCAGAGCACAGTCCACCTTGCCTGAGAGCATTGCCTGCACAGCGTTAGGAATACCCATATTTATGTATTCAATATCATCAAGGGTCATCCCCTCTTTGTTAAGAGCAGCCACCAGAAGCTCGTTGAGCACTGTTCCCTTAGGACCGGCCACCTTCTTTCCCTTAAGGTCGGCAGGTGTCTTCACATCAGGGTTGGTGGTCATGATGGTGAACATCTGCTCCGGTTTGCTGAAACCAGAGAATATCTCAACAGGGTTGCCGGCAGCATTGGCCAGGATTACAGATACAGAGTTGATCACAGATGCGATATCAAGGCTTCCTGCTGCAATAGCCTCGGTCTGCTTGGCACCAGAGGTGATCTCATAATAGTTGACCTTGATTCCCTTCTCCCCGAAAGCTTTTTCAGCCATTCCCTTCTCCTTCATGATGATGAGCGGGAGGTTGAAGGGTGAGCGGACATAGGAGATGTTTATCTCTTTAAGCTGCTGTTCTTCTTTTTTTCCAGATGCAAATGCAGATACTGCAATGACTGCACAAAGGATGAGACATAAAAATTTTTTCATTGCTTTTCCTCTCTTTATGGTCAGCACTAAGCTTTCCAATCAGATATTATGCTCCTGCCATACGGAGGAGATCATTTATAGTATAGCATTTTCCTGAGAGTTTGAGAAGATGATCAAAGGATGATCATACAGTCGCCATAGGAGAAGAAGCGGTATCTCTCCTCTACAGCATGTTTATAGGCGCGCATTATCAGGTCCCGGCCGGCAAAGGCAGAGACAAGCATAAGCAGAGTTGATTCCGGGGTATGGAAGTTGGTGAACAGCCTATCCACAAACTTGAACTGGTAACCTGGGTATATGAATATGGATGTGGAGCTGCTGCCGGCCGGCATGAGGCCTCCGGAGCAGGCCGATTCAAGAGTGCGCATGGATGTGGTCCCCACCGCAGTGATCTTCTTCCCGGCGGCCTTGGCCTGGTTGAGGGCATCGGCTACATCCCGGGATATGGTGTAGGCTTCGGTATGCATCTTGTGGTCTTCTATATTCTCGGTGCGTACCGGGAAGAAGGTGCCGGCTCCCACATGGAGTGTCACCTCCAGTATCTGTGTCCCCTTACTGCGTATCTTATCCAGGATTTCATCTGTAAAGTGGAGCCCTGCGGTGGGGGCTGCCACCGAACCCAGCTCCTTGGCATAGATTGTCTGGTAGCGCTCCGAGTCTGCCTCCTCGTCGCTCCGCTTTATGTACGGTGGCAGCGGGACATGGGCATTGGCATCAAGATATGTGTCATCGATTGAGACACTGAATTCCAGCACCTTGGAGTCGCCGTCGTCCTGCACAATTGAGCCAGTCACACCACCTGGAAAATCATAGGTCTTGCCTACTGTCTGCTTGCGGCTTTTCTTGCAGATGACGCTCCAGCATCTGGTGTCCAGTGGATGCAGAAGAAAGAACTCAACCTTCCCTCCTGTGGGGCTGGTGCCGTAAAGGCGGGCCTTGCGCACCCTGGTGTTATTGACCACCATGACGTCGTCGGGACCGAAGTAGTCCACTATGTCTTTAATATTGCGGTCCTGGTATGTGCCTGCTGTCCGGTCCAGCACCATCATGCGGGAGGTACCCCGCACCTCAGGAGGATACTGGGCTATAAGCTCATTGGGAAGGTCAAAGGAAAAGTCGCTGGTCTTCATTAAGCTGAGCCTCAAGGCCAAGGTGCTTGTATGCTGCAGGGGTTGCCACACGCCCCCGGGGGGTACGCTGGATAAAGCCCTGCTGAATCAGATATGGCTCGTAGAAATCCTCTAATGTCTCGGTGGATTCCCCTATTGTAATGGCCAGAGTATCGGCACCCACCGGGCCTCCGCCATACTTCTCGATTATGGCACGCAGCAGCTCCCGGTCATGGGCCTCAAGACCCATCTCGTCTATCTCCAGCTTGCCGAGACCGAACTTGACAGTCTCTAAAGTTATGACATCATCACCATAGATCTGGGCAAAGTCACGCATACGGCGCAGGATCCTGTTTGCCACACGGGGTGTTCCCCGGCAGCAGGTAGCCAGCACATTCATGGCGCTCTTTTCTATCTTGATATCAAGAATGGCGGAAGAACGGGTAAGGATGTCGATAATCTCATCCTTCTCATAAAGGTTCATCCTGATATTTATACCGAAACGGCTGAAGAGAGGGCTTGATACATTGCCGCTTTTTGTGGTGGCCCCCACCAGTGTGAAAGGGGGGATAGGAAGACGGATTGAACGGGCAGAGGGTCCCTGTCCGATCACCCAGTCAAGTTCGAAGTCCTCCATGGCAACATAGAGCATCTCCTCTATGGCCGGTTTAAGACGGTGGATCTCATCAATAAAGAAGACAGTATTCGGAGAGATAGTGGTCAGAAGACCTGCAAGATCCTTAGGTTTGTCCAGAGCAGGTGCGCTTGTAACCTTGAACTCAGCTCCCATCTCGTGGGCAATGATGCCTGCCAGTGTAGTCTTTCCAAGTCCCGGAGGGCCGCTTAAGAATACATGGTCCAGGCTCTCACCCCGGGCCTTTGCAGCCTTGAGGAATATCTTAAGATTCTCCTTAAGAGCTTTCTGTCCCTGGAAGTCGTCAAGAGTCTGAGGCCGAAGGGCAAAGTCCTTCTTGTCCTCCGCTATAATCTCGCCAGATAAAATATCGTTGTTCTCTGTCTCTATCATGTGCTCAGCAATACAATGGCACGCTTGAATATCTCTTTCTCGCGCTCATCGTCCTTCATATTCATAATATCGGAACTCTTGGCCACTTCCTCCACTGCCTTATGAGCCTTTTTATAATCAAAGCCCATATCGGAAAGAGCATTCACTATATCTGCAAACTTTGGATTTCCGGCAGGTGCAGCTGCAATCTCCTCGTCCATGACCAGCTTGCCACGCATGGCCAGCATAAGCTTCTGGGCTGTCTTCTTGCCGACACCGGGGATACCTGACAGAAGAGCCACATCATCCTTGTCCAGAGCCTCTGACATCTGTTTTGCAGATATGGAGGAGAGCATCTTCATTGCCTGTTTAGGCCCTATTCCGTTGACCTTGTTAAGCTCAAGGAAGAAGGTGCGCTCATCCTTTGAGAAAAATCCGTAAAGCTTGACCATGTTCTCGGTGTGCAGGTAGTAGGTGTAGACCTGACACTCATCCCCCACTGGCGGAAGTGCCTGAAGTGTCTTGGCAGATACTGTGATATCCCACTCTATGCCGCAGGAATTCAAAAGATAGATATTGTCTATTCCCTTGTATGTAAGGGTTCCGCTTAAACTGTTAAACATTGGCAAAACTCCTGTTGTTTACATGGCATATAGCTGCAGAAAGTGCATCGGCCGCATGATCTGGCCGTGGCACCTTATCCAGATTAAGAATAACCTTGACCATCTCCTGAACCTGTCCTTTCTCGGCCCGTCCCTCGCCTACAACAGCCCGCTTGATGACTATAGGGGTATACTCCCCCAGCGGAATACCGTGCTGGGCAAAAACCAGATGGACAACACCTTTGGCATGAGCCACCGGAAGTGCACTGGTTATGTTCTTGGCAAAGAAAAGGGCCTCTATGCCGCCCTCTTCCGGCTTGTACATATCAATGACCTGGTTAAGGTCCTGATAAATGTGAAAAAGCCGCTCTCCAAGCGGCTTTTCCGGCGAGGTCTTGATGACCCCATGTGCAACATATTTTATTTTATTACCCACAGTCTCTATGATGCCAAAGCCTGTAGATGCAAGTCCCGGATCGATTCCGATAATTCTCACGAAGTTCAGTCGTCCAGCTCGAAATCGTCTGGAACATCCAGGTCATGTGAAACTTCCTGGACATCATCAAGTTCCTCAAGACGCTCAACCAGCTTAAGAACTTTCTCTGTCTTTTCCTTGTCCAGAGTCTTCAGCATCATGGCATTCCGCTCAATCTCGGCAGATGTCTGCTCGAATCCAGCCTTATTGAGAGCATCGAGAACTGTCATGAAATCCTCTGGGGATGTCTTTACAACAATCTCATCATCTTCGGTGGCAACATCTTCTGCGCCAGCCTCAAGAGCTGCCTCAAGAACTGCATCCTCTGTATATTTGGAAGCATCGAAGCAGATGATTCCTTCCCTCTTGAACAGGTGGGATACACTTCCCGGAGTTCCCAGGTTTCCGCCGCCTTTTCCAAGAACGCTCTTAACATCTGCTGCTGTTCTGTTCTTATTATCTGTAAGTGTTTCGATAAGAAGTGCGATTCCGCCCGGACCGTAGCCTTCGTACTGAAGTTCTACATATTCAACACCTTCAAGCTCTCCTGTACCTTTCTTGATAGCTTTGTCGATGTTGTCTTTAGGCATGTTGGCTGCTTTTGCCTTAAGGATGGCAGTCCTCAGCCGTGCATTTCCCTCTTCATCGCCGCCGCCCATCTTGGCAGCTACTGTAATTTCCTTGATGATCTTTGTGAAGATCTGACCGCGCTTTGCGTCTGCAGCACCTTTTTTATGCTTGATACTTGCCCATTTGCTATGACCGGACATAAAGTCTCCTTAATATAATAGTCTTCTCTTTAAATTAGCATAAGTATAAATGTTTGTAAATATAGTGTTTTTATTTCTCAGTCACAGGTGAGTCAGCACTGTTATCCGGGAAGATAGACTGCTGAGGTGCCGGTGCAGCAGGCTCTGCAGGTTTAGCCGGTGCAGGTGCCGGAGCTGGCTGAGCCGGTGCGGCAGACTCTATTGAAGCCTGGGCTGGCTGAGAAACTTCTGTTGCCTGTGCGGATGGTGCACTCTTGCCCTTTGCTATGCATCCGTAAAGGCATGCAAGTATAATAATGATAACTGCAATGATAAAAAGAATAACTTTCTTTGTTTTGCTCTTATCTGTAGTTTCAGCCATGGTCAGCTCCTTACACTTTTTTCTATATTAATTATCGTCTGATTCATCTATAAAGTCAAACAAAAAAAAACACCCTGCGGTTACAGGGTGTTTATAAAGAATCACTGGAAATAATCAGGATGACAAGTTTACTTTGTCACCACACGGAACATCTTCTTCTTGCCTGCCTTGATGACAACCTCACCGTCAGCATCAAGCACATCGGCGCCGATCACAGCCTTCACATCGCGGATGTTCTTGTCGGCAACCACTGCACCACCCTGCTCCACCAGCCGGCGGGCATCGCTCTTGGTGCCCCCCACTGCCTTGAAGAACAGGTCTACAATGCCTATTCCAGCCTCAAAGTCAGCCTTTGGAATCTCAACTGTAGGCATATGCTCCTTGTTGCCGGCGCCGCTGAATGCAGCCCGTGCTCCGGAAAGGGCCTTGTCAGCCTCTTCCTTGCTGTGGATAAGGGCGGTGACTTCGTAGGCCAGCCGCTCCTTGGCAGCGTTGATGTCTCCTTTGCAGATCTGGTCAATCTCCTCAAGAGGCAGGAAGGTGAAGAGCTTGAAGAACTTCTCCACATCCGGGTCGTTGACATTTCTCCAGTACTGGAAGAAGTCGTATACAGGGGTAAGCTCAGGATCCAGGAAGATAGCACCCTTCTCGCTCTTGCCCATCTTCTGTCCGTCTGCTCTTGTAACCAGAGGGAATGTGAGACCGTAGGCCTCGTCCCCTGTAAGACGGCGGATAAGGTCGATACCTGCAACAATGTTGCCCCACTGGTCGTCACCGCCGATCTGGAGGCATGCATTGTATTTCCTGTGGAGCATCAGATAGTCGTAGCTCTGAAGAAGCTGATAGTTGAACTCGATGAAGGAAAGACCTGTCTCCATCCTCTTCCGGTAGGATTCGAAGGTGAGCATCTTGTTCACAGAGAACTGGGAACCGATCTCCCGGAGGAAGTCGATATAGTTCAGGTCTGCCAGCCAGTCCTTGTTGTTGGCAGAATATGCAGTCTTATTGTCGAAGCCTATAAACTTGTCCAGCTGCTTCTTGATGCATTCTGTGTTCTGGTCCAGCACATCGTAGGAGAGCATCTTCCGCATCTCGGTCTTGCCTGAGGGGTCGCCGATACGGGCAGTGCCGCCGCCCACCAGGGCTATACCATGGTGTCCCATATTCCTAAGATGCCGGAGGGCGAAGAATGGAATCATGTGGCCTATATGGAGGCTTGGGCCTGTGGGGTCGCAACCTACATAGAAGGTGACAGAACCTTTGTCCATAAGGGCCGAAAGACCGTCAACATCTGTGCACTGCTGGAAAAAACCTCTGGATTTAAGTACTTCAAGCGCTTTGTTCATGGTCATACTCTCTTATATTCTTTGTCTGCCTTCCGGATGAATGCAGGAATCTCGTCAATCTTGACCCGGACCTGTTCCATGGAGTCACGGAACCGCAGGGTGACTGTGTTGTCTTCCTTGGTCTGGTAGTCAACTGTGATACAGTATGGAGTTCCAACCTCATCCTGTCTTCTGTACCGGCGGCCGATAGCTCCGCTCTGGTCGTAGTATGTGGCAAACTCGTCACGCAGGCTGTGCTCGATGTCAGAT
>CADAEX010000002.1 GCA_902787125.1 uncultured Spirochaetaceae bacterium | reverse complement strand
GGCGACCGTATCTCCTGGACAATCATGGCTTCCTGCGGCGAGTGCTTCTACTGCAAGATCGGCCTGCCACAGAAGTGCGTGAAGCTTAAGAAGTATGGACATACAAGCTGCAACGATCCGGCTATCAAGTCTGGTCTTGTAGGCGGTTATGGCGAATATGTATATATCCTGCCTGGAACAACTGTGTTCAAGCTTTCTGACAAGCTTTCCGACGAAGTTGCAACTCCTGCAAACTGCGCTCTGGCTACTGTAGTCAATGCAGTGGAGACCATCGGCGTGAACAAGGGAGATGTAGTTCTGGTACAGGGTGCCGGACTGCTGGGACTTAACTGCTGTGCTCTCAACCTGAAGGAATATCAGGGAGATGACCTGACAAAGAAGATCAAGGAAATCGCTCCTAACGGAGTTGATGTAGCCCTTGAGTTCTGCGGAAGGGCAGAGGCTGCAAACCAGGCTATCGCAGTGCTGCGCACTGGCGGACGGTATATGATTGCCGGTATGGTTAACCCTACACCGCTCAATATCGATGCCAATAATATTACAAGAAAGTATCTTACCATCAAGGGTATCCACAACTATAATCCAAAGCATCTTGGTATGGCTCTCAAGTTCCTGGAGGACAACCAGGACAAGTACCCATTCAAGGAGCTGGTAGGCGAGGTATTCCCTCTTGATAAGATCAACGAGGCAGTTGAGGTTTCCAAATCTCAGAAATACATCAGAGTTGCAATCAAATATTGATAACTTTTGATTTCTCCGGGTCCCTCCTTTCCGGGAGGGACTTTTTTTTGCTTGAAACTCCCTTCATTCTGGTTTAGAATTTATTTTATGAAGCAGGATTCCCACACTATACGAAACACCTTATTCCCCAGGCGGATCATAATAAACTTCATAGCATCGGCACTTCTTATACTGGTGCTTTTCTTCATGGCCACCATATTGATCAACAACCGTGCCAAGGTGCGGAACGAGAACATCTATAAAAATCAGCAGATTCTGCAGGTCCGCATGGCAGCCCAGGCTATCGAGGACAATCTTAATTCTATTTTCTATAATATAGACATTATCCAGCTCTACTGCCGGGATCTTTTTACAGGCCAGCGGGAAATGTCCAACAGTTTTTTCCAGCTGGTGCAGACCAGCAAGCAGGAGGTCACTGCCTTTATCGTGGTGGACGATGCAGGCAATGTCCGCTATCGCAGCTTCTCCATAGGAGGCGAGGGAAAGGCGGCCCAGGACCTTATACTTTCATATATAGAAGAATATCAGTCAAAAATTTCAGGGGGACTTAACTATGTGCCGCCTCTTTATATAACCAAGGATATGCAGCTTGCCATCAAGCTGGTCCCTATCTGGCGTAACGGTCAGAAGACAGGCGTGATAGGAGTGGCAGTCAACATAGGCAGCATTATACAGAAGTACAGCTTTGTATCCCGGCTGGGATTCTCCGGCGACGAGCTTTTCCTGGATAAGAAGGGTACGGTGATTGTAGATATTGATCCGGAAAATATAGGGCACAATATCCATGATGTGGACCTGGACGGCATAAATACCGACAGCTTCCCCATGCAGGATATTCTTTCACAGGTTTCCGGCAACCGGAAGTTCAAGGTGATGGACCGGCTGGGACATTCCCATAATGCCCTGGTGGCCTGGGATTCCTTCAGCATAATGGATGAGAAGGTGATTGTGCTGGTGGGTGCCTCCGAGAAAGTCATAAACCGTCCTCTCCGCCAGTTCCACAGGCAGGCCATGGCTTTGGGCCTTGTGGTGGTGGCCATTATGGTATGCTTCTCCATCCTTCTTATCTATTCCAGACGGCGGGTTGTGCGCCACAGTATAAAGATTATGGAGGAGACAATAGAGCGGCGCACCGACGAGCTTATGCGGAGCGAGAAGAAGTACCAGGCTGTATTCCATGGGGTAAACGACGGTCTTGTTGTCCTTAAGGACGGCAAAATAAGCTATTTCAACCAGAGTGCCGCCGACCTGGTGGGCTATCCGGCAGATGAGCTGGTGGGAAAGAACCCCCTGGATTTTGTCTTCGAGGCCTACGAGGAAGGGGTGGACAATGCAGCTCCTTACCGGGAGTATGCAAAAGAGGCTCTGGCCGGAAAAACTGTGCAGTTTGAGGCCATACTTATGCGCAAGGACGGCTCTCTGCTCTATGCCGAGGTAGGGTTGGCCGACTTAGAGGAAAAATCCTCGCTTATAATGACCCTGCGGGACATAACCCTGAGGAAGAAGGCCGAGAAGGAGCTCTACGAGCTCAATGCCCAGCTGGAAAAGAGGGTTTCCCAGCGTACACTGGAACTTGAGAATGCCAACAACGCCCTCAAGGTATCCCTGGCCACCCTTAAGGAGACCCAGCAGAACCTGGTGGAAGCAGGCAAGATGGCATCACTGGGTGTACTGGTGGCCGGGGTTGCCCACGAGGTCAACACCCCCGTGGGCATAGGCGTCACCGCCGCCTCATACCTTGAGGAGCAGACAAGGCAGTTCGACAGCAAGTACCGCTCGAACCAGATGAAGAGGTCCGACCTTGAGAGCTACCTGGCTATGGCCAACGATTCTGCCAAGGTTATCCTGGATAACCTGCACCTGGCTTCCGAGCGTATCTCAAGCTTCAAGCAGGTGGCTGTGGACCAGACCAGCCAGGAGATCCGGAAGTTCAAGCTCAAGGAATATATTGAAGATATTATAACCAGTATCCAGCCTGCTTATAAGAAGACCAGGCATAAGGTAGTGCTTACCGGAGACGACTCCATAAGCGTCATCAGCGCCCCGGGTGCACTGTCCCAGGTGTTCACCAACCTGGTCATGAACTCTCTTATGCATGGTTTCGAGGGAATAGAGCAGGGAACTATGACCATAGATGTGCACCGGGGGGAAAACGGGGTGGAGATTGTCTACTCTGACGATGGCGTGGGCATGACTCCCGAGGTTGCCAAGAAGATATACGACCCATTCTTCACCACAAAACGGGGCAGGGGAGGCAGCGGCTTGGGCATGAATATAGTCTATAACCTGGTGACCCGTACTCTTGGCGGAGAGATCCGGTGCGAGAGCGCTCCCGGCAAAGGGGCAAAATTTTATATTAATTTGCCTTGGGAGATTGACAAAAACGAGCATATCTGATATTTTTTCTCATTGCTTATTATGAGTAAGTATGCCTTTGTAGCTCAGGGGTAGAGCACTTCCATGGTAAGGAAGGGGTCGTCGGTCCGATTCCGACCGAAGGCTTTAAGTGTCAGGAGGAGATTATGGCATCAAAGAAAAAAGGAAATATAGAGCTGGTTGCACTGCAGTGCACAGAATGCAAGAGAAAGAACTACACAACTTCCAAGAACAGAAAGAATATCCAGGGAAAGATGGAGTTCAGCAAGTACTGCAAGTTCGACAGAAAGCATACTATCCACAAAGAGACAAAAATTAAATAAGTAATATATTAGGGCAGTAGCTCCAACGGCTAGAGCGCTGGTCTCCAAAACCGGATGTTGTAGGTTCGAATCCTACCTGCCCTGTATTTTATTCAGGAGAATATTAATGAATAAAGTTGTGCTTTTTTTCAAGGAAAGCTATGCTGAGCTTAAGAAAGTAGTATGGCCAAGCCGCCAGGAAGTAGTATCATCCACCTGGATTGTTATTATTTCCACTCTTATTTTTGCCGGCGTATTAGGTCTGGTTGATTTTCTGCTCATTCTTTTGATGGATGTGATTTTCTGATATGGCGAGAGAATGGTATATCCTTCATACCTACTCCGGGTATGAGAATAAAGTGGAAAAATTCATCAGGTCCTACATGGAGGATCCTGAGTTCTCAAAAACTGTTCTTGATATCAAAGTTCCTACAGAAGAAGTGACTATAGAAGGAAAGGATGGCAAGAAGAAGAATGTTGTCCGCAAGTTCCTTCCGGGATATGTGCTTCTGGAGATGGATCTTGATGAAGGAGACTGGCTGGAGTCCCTCCGCAAGATCAAAAAGATTGCGGGAGCATCAGGTTTCGTAGGGACAAGAGGCAATGAGAAGCCTCATCCGATTCCATCAGACGAGATCAAGTCTATTCTTCAGCGGGCTGGTGAGCTTAAGACAAATAAGCATGTCATGGTAAAGCAGACCTTTGAAGTAGGCGAGACAGTCAAGATTGTGGAAGGTCCGTTTGATACATTCGTAGGAAAGATTGATGAGCTTAACCTTGAGAAAGGCAAGGCAAAAGTCATGGTTGGTATACTCGGTCGGTTCACACCTGTAGAGGTTGAGCTCAGCCAGGTGGAAAAGATCTGAATATAAACCGGTAAGTTTTACCGTCTTGATGGGAGTTTCCTGACGCGATGCCAGGGAACGCTATACCACAAAGGAGAAAAAAATGGCAAAGAAAAAGATTGTTGCTTACATTAAATTGCAGATTCCTGCAGGAAAAGCAACTCCGGCACCTCCGGTCGGCCCGGCATTGGGACCTCATGGAGTCAGCGCGCCGCAGTTTGTTCAGCAGTTTAATGATAAGACAAAGGGAATGGAGCCGGGTCTTACTGTTCCGGTTGTCATTACTGTCTATGCTGACAAGACATTCAGCTTTGTTCTGAAGACTCCTCCTGCAGCTGTTCTTATTAAGAAAGCCTGCGGAATCCAGAGCGGATCAGCACAGCCACACAAGGATAAGGTTGCAAAACTTTCAAAGGCTGATCTGAAGAAGATTGCAGAGACTAAGATGCCTGATATCAATGCAAACGATATCGATGCTGCAATGAAAATTATTGCTGGTACAGCACGCAGTATGGGTGTTGAGGTGGAGAAGTAATCATGAAAAGAGGAAAGAAATTTCAGGACGCTGTAAAGAAGTATAACAAACTTGATTTTTATACTTTTGAAGAAGGTGCAAAGCTTGTAAAAGAGCTTGCTTTTGCAAAGTTTGACGAGACTGTGGATTTCTCAATCAGGCTTAATCTTAAGAAAGGTCAGAGCGTCAGAGATACACTGGTTCTTCCACATCAGTTCAAGGGCGAGAAAAAGATTCTTGTCTTCGCTAAGGGAGCCAAGGCTGAGGAGGCTAAGGCTGCAGGAGCCGCTTATGTCGGCGACAGCGATCTGGTAGAGAAGATCAGAGGCGGCTGGCTTGATTTCGATGTAGCTGTGGCAACTCCGGACATGATGAAGGATGTAGGTAAACTGGGTCCTATCCTGGGTAGAAGAGGTCTTATGCCTAACCCAAAGACTCACACTGTGACATTCGATATCAAAGAGGCAATTGCCGAGCTTAAGAAAGGACGCACAGAATACAGATCTGATAAGTCAGGTATTGTAAGCGTTTCTATCGGAAAGGTTTCTATGGAGGCAGCTCAGCTGGCAGAGAACATGTCTGTTGTTGCATCCGAGATTGAGAGAAAGCGGCCTGCCGATGCAAAGGGCGATTTTGTCCTTTCTCTGGCTATCTCATCAACAATGGGACCTGGTGTCAAGGTTAAGAAGGCTTAAGGAGAGAGACTATGGCAGAATATATTGCAAAAATAAATGACAGCAAGAAAGAAGCAGTAGCAGATCTCAAGTCAAGATTCGATGGAATCTCAAGCTTTATTTTCACCGACTACAGAGGTCTTACTGTTGCACAGATCACAGAAATCAGAGACAAGCTCAGAACCAGTGATACAGAATTCAAGGTAGTCAAGAACAGATTTGCCAAGATTGCCATGAAGGATATGGGAATCACTGATGTGGATGACTTCCTTAAGGGACCTACTGCAGTTGCAGCAGTTCCGGGAGAATCCAACGAGGTTGCAAAAGCACTGTTTGAATTTGCAAAGGGCGGAATGCCACTGCAGGTCAAAGGTGCAGTCATCGACGGAGAACTTTTTGATGCAGCAAAGATTGAGGCTTTCTCAAAGCTGCCAGGAAGAACTCAGCTTATTGCTATGTTGATGGGTCTGATGAAGGCGCCTGTCCAGAAACTTGCCGCTACACTGCAGGCAATTGTGGACAAGGATGGAAAAGCTGCAGAAGCCGGAGAGGCAAAAGCAGAGTGAAAAAAATTGCGGCATTAGTCTTATATAGTCATGCTACTGCTGCATAAAAAATAAAAAAAGGAGAAGTTAATATGGCTACAAAAGATGAAATTCTTGAATCAATCGCTAATATGACAGTTCTGGAGATTGCTGATCTTGTAAAGGCAATGGAAGAGAAGTTCGGTGTATCTGCAGCAGCAGTTGCAGCACCAGTTGCAGGCGGCGCAGCCGCAGCAGCACCAGCTGAGGAAGAGAAGACAGAATTCGACGTTATTCTGGCTGCAGTTCCAGCTGACAAGAAGATTCCTTGCATCAAGGTAGTAAGAGAGCTTACCGGCCTTGGACTCAAAGAGGCAAAAGAGCTTGTTGAAGGCGCACCTAAGGCTATCAAGGAAGGAGCTTCCAAGGAAGACGCTGAGGCTCTTAAGGCTAAACTTGAGGCTGCTGGTGCAAAAGTTGAGATTAAATAAGCTTGACTTTGATTTCAGAACACTTTTAGATTTTATATTTTTATTCAAAGGGGTTGGACTATCCGTAGTACAGCCCCTGTTTGTCCATAATACGGACACGGCTTTATCTAGGGAGGTATAGCGAATGCTTGATAGAAAAAAAGCTATTAAGCGGCATTACATTGTAGGGGATAAGTATTACGAAGGTGAGTATCATGAGTTCATGGATGTTCCTAACCTGATTGATATTCAGCTTTCTTCCTATGAGAAGTTCTTACAGCTTGAAAAACTTAAGAAAGGCGAACCGCTGGAGAACCAGGGTCTCGAGGAAGTATTCAGAAGCACATTCCCTATAGAGAGCCCCAACGGAGACATGACTCTTGATTATGTCGGATATTCCTTAGGCGACAAGAAGAACAAGAAGCTTGATGAGTTTGAATGCAAGCAGAAGAACGCCACCTATTCTATCCCACTGAAGGCCAAGATCAACCTTACATTTGCTACCGGAGAGATCCGGCAGAAAGAGATTTACATGGGCGACATCCCGATGATGACAGACAGAGGTACTTTCATCATCAACGGAGCTGAGCGTGTAATTGTAAGCCAGATCCACAGATCACCTGGAGTTGTGTTCTCATACGAGAAGGATAAAGCACTTTATTCCTCAAGAATCATTCCATACAGAGGATCCTGGCTTGAGTTCGAGATTGACAAGAAAAAAGGACTTATCTTTGCAAAGATAGACCGGAAGAAGAGGATCTTGGGAACTATTTTCCTCCGGGCTCTCGGCATTGAGACAAGCGAGCAGATAATCGAGAACTTCTATGCTACAAAGAAAGTCACCATACATTCCAAAGACGAAAGAAATGTTGACCTGGAAGGAAAAATCCTGGCCAAGACCATATACCACAAAGATACATTGCTCTACAGCGTCGGCGACGAGATAAGCCGTAGCACACTGGAGGAGATGAAGGAGAATGGAATCAAGGAGGTCACAATTGTCGATATCGACAAGAAGACCCAGGACACTCTCCATTCCGACATTATCCTCAACTGTCTCAAGAAAGAGAAAGAAAAGAGCAAGGATGGCTCCGAGCCTACAAAAGAGAGTGCTCTCAAGGAAGTATTTGACGTGCTGTTCCCTGGCGAGCTTTTCTCCAAGGAGAATGGAGAGAAAGAGCTCCGGAACATGTTCTTCAGCCCTAAGAAATACGACCTGGGTAAAGTGGGCCGCTACAAGCTTAACAAGAAATACAGCCAGAAGCCTGGCAGCAAGATTGATGAGGACGATGATTCAAAGATAGACGATACCGGCGAGACAGTCCTTACCATGGATGACATCATCAGCACCATGACTTTCCTTATCAGAGTGTTTATCGGCGAGGAAAGCCCGGACGACATCGACCATCTTGGAAACAGACGTATCCGTTCTGTAGGCGAGCTCCTTACAAACCAGCTCAAGGTTGCTTTTGCAAGAGTCGAGCACATTGCAAAGGACAGAATGCAGCTTAAGGAGACCGAGACACTGCGGCCGTCCGATCTTATTTCCATCAAGCCTATTGTCACAATAGTAAGAGAGTTCTTCAGCTCCGACCAGCTGTCCCAGTTCATGGATCAGGTCAATCCTCTGGCAGAGCTTACACATAAGAGAAGACTAAGCGCCCTGGGTACCGGCGGTCTTTCCAGAGACAGAGCAGGATTCGAGGTCAGGGACGTACACTTCACCCATTACGGAAGAATGTGTCCTATCGAGACACCTGAAGGTGCGAACATCGGTCTTATTGTATCCCTTGCAAACTATACCAAGGTCAATGACTACGGATTCCTTGAGGCTCCGTACCGGAAGGTGGAGAATGGAAGAGCTACAAAGACTGTGAGATACATGGATGCAATGGACGAGGAGAAAAAAGTTATTGCTCAGGCCAACGCAGTTCTGGATGCCAAGGGCAACCTGGTCAACGAGCAGGTTTCTGTCCGCAGGGCAGGTAACTACTACTCCGAGGACAGAGATAAAGTCCAGTACATGGATGTCTCACCTAAGCAGGTAATCTCTGTATCTACTTCTCTTGTTCCTTTCATCGAGCACGATGACGCAAACAGAGCTCTCATGGGTTCAAACATGATGAGACAGGCTGTTCCTCTGCTGTTCCCTGAGGCTCCAATTGTTGGAACCGGTATGGAGGGAAGGACAGCATACGATTCCGGCGTAGTTGTAAAGGCAAAGAGATCCGGAAAAGTTTCCTATGTATCTTCTACACGGATTGATATTATTCCAGATGAGAATCCGGAAGAAGTAGATTCCTACCGCCTCCAGAAATATCAGCGGACAAACCAGGACACCTGCTTCTCCCAGAAGCCTATTGTTGCTCTGGATGACAAGATAGAGAAGGGCGATGTGATTGCAGACGGCCCTGCTACTGACCATGGCGAACTGGCTCTGGGACGGAACGTTCTGGTAGGCTTTATTCCATGGAACGGATATAACTACGAGGATGCTATCCTTATCTCTGAGCGGGTTGTAAAGGAAGATATCTTTACTTCCATCCACCTCAACGAGTATGAGGCAGAGGTCAGAGAGAATAAGAACGGTGCAGACAAGCTTACCCGTGATATTCCAAACGTAAGCGAGAAGAAGCTTGAGGACCTGGACGAGGAAGGAATTATCCGCATCGGTGCCAAGGTCAAGGCAAATGATATTCTGGTGGGAAAAGTGACTCCGAAGGCAGACAATGAGTCCACACCTGAGCTCAAGCTGCTCCGCACACTTTTCGGCGAGAAGGCAAAGGATGTCAAGGATACATGCCGCAGAGTTCCTGCAGGAGTAAGCGGTACTGTAATCGATGTACAGCGCCTTAAGAAATCAGAAGGTGACGAGCTCAGCCCTGGAGTGGAGGAGATTGTCAAAGTGATCATTGCAACCAAGCGCAAGCTCCGTGCAGGTGACAAGCTGGCAGGACGCCACGGAAACAAAGGTGTCGTATCCCGCATTCTTCCAGAAGAGGATATGCCATATTTAGCAGACGGTACTCCGCTTGATATCTGTCTTAACCCGCTGGGTGTACCTTCCCGTATGAACCTGGGTCAGCTTATGGAGTCCAGTCTTGGTCTTGCAGGCTTGGCCCTGAATGAAAAATATGCAGTTCCTGTATTCCAGTCTGCAACAAACGATATGATCTCCAAGCTGCTCAAGAAGGGCGGTCAGCCGGAGAACTCAAAGGCAATTCTCTACGACGGTCTTACCGGAGAGCCTTTCGAGAATCCGCTTATGATCGGATGTGCATATATGCTCAAGCTCAACCACCTGGTTGATGACAAGATGCATGCCCGCTCCACAGGTCCTTATTCACTTATTACACAGCAGCCTCTCGGAGGAAAGGCCCAGTTCGGTGGCCAGAGACTTGGAGAGATGGAGGTATGGGCACTGGAAGCATACGGTGCTGCAAATACACTGCAGGAATTCCTTACCATCAAGTCTGATGATATGAATGGAAGGACCAAGACCTATGAGAATATTGTCAAGGGCGAATCCACCACACAGGCTGGTATTCCAGAGTCCTTCAACGTTCTTGTTCAGGAACTCCGTGGATTGGCGCTGGATATGTCCCTGTGGAATGACAAGGGAGAACAGATTCCTCTGACCGAAAAGGATGAGGAGCTGATCAAACAGCCAGCAGGAAAGCAGTTTTGATGGAAGGGTGATATAGTTATGATAAAAGATATGCAGGAATTCGATAATATTTTAATTAAACTTGCTTCCCCGGAACAGATCAGAAAATGGTCCTATGGAGAGGTCAAGAAATCCGAGACTATAAACTATAGAAGCCAGGAACCGGAAGATGACGGTCTTTTCTGCCGCAAGATCTTCGGAACCACAAAAGACTGGGAATGTAAATGCGGAAAATTCAAATCTATCCGCTACAAAGGTGTCAAGTGCGAGTGCTGCGGTGTTGAGGTTACACACTCCAGAGTAAGAAGAGAGAGAATGGGTCACATCGAGCTTGCCGCTCCTGTAGCTCATATCTGGTATTACCGTTCCGTTCCTTCCCCTATAGGACTTCTGCTCAACCTTTCATCCTCCGATCTGCGGTCTGTCCTGTATTACGAGAAATATATCGTAATTGACGCCGGTAACACAGAGGATACCAAACTGCATAAGTTCCAGGTTCTTACCGAGGATGAATACAACAAGGCAAAGGAGAAGTTCGGACAGAACTTCACTGCAGATACTGGAGCAGAAGCTATCAAGATTCTGCTTAAGGAGCTTGATCTTCAGGAGATTGCAAGAGAGCTCCGGTCCGAGATGAAGAAGAAGGACGGCAAGGTGGAGAAGAAGTTCCTCAAGCGTCTTAAGATTGTAGAGGACTTCCTTAAGTCGGAAATCAATCCAAGCTGGATGATCCTGGATGTAATTCCAGTCATTCCGCCGGATCTCCGCCCTATGACTCCGATGGAAGGAGGCCGCTTCGCAACATCTGACCTGAACGATCTCTATAGAAGAGTAATCAACAGAAACAACAGACTTAAGAAAGTTCAGGCTATGGGTGCACCTTCTATCCTGCTCCGCAGCGAGAAACGTATGCTGCAGGAGGCAGTGGATGCACTTCTGGATAACTCAAAGAAGAAAAAGATGGCCAAGGGAACCAGCAACAGACCTGCCAAATCACTTTCCGACATGCTTAAGGGAAAACAGGGACGGTTCCGTCAGAACCTTCTTGGTAAGAGAGTTGACTACTCCGGCCGTTCTGTAATTGTTGTAGGTCCGGAGCTCAAATTCCACCAGTGCGGTCTTCCTGCCAAGATGGCATTGGAGCTTTACAAGCCTTTCATAATGAAAAAGCTTGTGGAAAAAGAGATTGTATATAACATTAAGAAAGCTAAGACCCTTGTGGAAGAAGCAGCTGATGAAGTTTGGGGTGTACTTGACGAGGTTGTGAAGGAGCATCCGGTTATGCTTAACCGTGCACCTACACTGCACCGCCTTGGAATCCAGGCTTTCGAGCCAGTTCTTGTAGAAGGAAAAGCTATAAAGCTGCATCCGCTGGTATGCCGTGCGTTCAACGCCGACTTCGACGGAGACCAGATGGCAGTCCATCTGCCACTTACTCAGGCGGCCCAGATTGAGTGCTGGACACTTATGATGTCTATCAACAACCTGCTGGACCCTGCAAACGGAAGACCTATTGTATTCCCATCTCTGGATATGGTTCTTGGTATCTATCAGCTTACTATTGCAAAACCATATGACGAGATAGATGTGAACGGCGATAAGAAGCTTAAGGTAAGATGCTTCTCTTCCTTCGACGAGGTTCTCCTTGCTTTGGATTCCCGCTCTATCAGATATCAGGATGTAATCAAGATCAAAGTAGTGGATGGTAAAATTGTGGGCAAGGCTGTGGACAAGAGCCTTGAAGGCCAGTATATACTTACCACTCCTGGACGGCTTCTGTTCAACGAGCCGCTTCCAGATGTGCTTGAGTTCCACAACGGTCCGTTCTTTGATGGCCAGACAGAGAAGAAGTGGTCTCTGGGAGCTGGCGATAAAGATAAGAAAGAATGGCTTAAGGGCTATATAGATAAGGACCTCAAGAAGATTATCTTCGACTGCTACAAGCAGTTCGGTTCTTCTGTGACTATCCAGCTTCTTGATGCAGTCAAGGCACTGGGATTCAAGTATGCCACAAAATTCGGTTCAACCATAAGTATGGCAGATATCATCGTACCTCCTGAAAAGAAAGCTCTTATCGAGAAAGCTCAGGAGAAGGTCAAGGATATCCAGAACCAGTTCAAGAGCGGTGCTATCACCGAGAACGAGCGGTATAACAGAGTAATCGAGGAATGGGCTGCAACCGAGGGTGCACTTACAGATGTGCTTATGAAACGTCTGGAAGAGGACCGTCAGGGCTTTAACCCGGTATTCATGATGGCACAGTCAGGAGCCAGAGGTAGCCGTACACAGCTTAGACAGCTGGCCGGAATGAGAGGCCGTATGCAGAAGCCTAATGGCGAGATCATCGAGCTGGCAATCCGTTCCAACTTCAAGGAAGGTCTTTCCATCATCGAGTTCTTCATCTCCTCCAACGGAGCTAGAAAAGGTCTTGCCGATACAGCCCTCAAGACATCCAACGCAGGTTACCTTACAAGACGTCTTGTGGATATTGCCCAGGATGTAGTAGTAGAGGAAGAGGACTGCGGCACCATCAACGGTATGGATATAAGTGCCCTTAAGGAAGGGGAGAAGATAAAGGAATCCCTGGCAGACAGAATTGAAGGAAGATTCACTCTTGAGCGGGTAAAGCACCCGATCACAGGCGAGATTATTCTGGACATGAACCAGGAGATAACCGAGGCCAAGGCCAAGGAGATCGAGGCGGCCGGTATCGAGACAGTCCGGATAAGAAGCGTTCTTACCTGCGACTCCAAGTATGGTGTATGTCAGAAGTGCTATGGACGCAACCTGGCCAACAACAGACCTGTTGAGATCGGCGAAGCTGTAGGAATCATCGCAGCTCAGTCCATCGGTCAGCCTGGTACTCAGCTTACCATGAGAACCTTCCATACAGGTGGTACAGCAGATAAGGCCAGCGAAGCAACAGAAATCAAGCGCGATTACCCTGTATTCATCAGAGAGATCCATGGCAATACTGTAAAGCTTGACAACGGTGATGTGCTCTTCACAAGAAAGGGCTATATCATTGCAAACAAGATTCTTATTGCAAGAGATATCCTTAAAGGAGACAAGCTCCTGGTTGAGGACAACAGCATGGTTACCCCAGGTGTTCCTCTCATAAAGAGGGGCAAGGATACAATCAATGCCACAAACAAGGCATATGTCCATGTCCTCGGCGACAAGCTTCTCTCTCTCGGTATTGAGCAGCGGATTGACATCAAGAACGGATCCGAGCTCTTCGTAAAGGCAGAGAGCCGTGTAGAGGCAGATGAAGTAATTGCCAAGTTCGACCCGTTCGCAGAACCTATCATTGCGGAATACTCAGGTACTATCCAGTATCATGACCTTATTTCCGGCAAGACAATGAAAGAGGAGCTGAACGCCAACAACGGCCAGAAAGAAAAGAAGATCATCGAGTTCACAGACGAGGCTCTTGATCCGAGAATCTCTATCGTGGACAAGAACGGCAAGGAGCTGGTAACCTACTACCTGCCAGGAAACTCATATGTGACTGTGGAAGACGGCGAGACAGTAAAGGCTGGAAAATCCCTGGCCAAGCTGCTTAAGGCCAACACCAAGGGTTCAGATATCACCGAAGGTCTTCCAAGAGTCGAGGAACTGTTCGAGGCCAGAATTCCAAAGAATCCTGCAGTCCTTGCTATGGTTTCCGGAACTGTCAAGTTCTGCGGTAAGAGCAAAGGCAAGAGAATCATCATTATTACAGATGAGCAGGACAGAGAGTTCAAGCATCTTATCCCTATGGGCAAGAACCTGCTTGTCAGGGATGGCGATAAAGTCGAGGCTGGCGAGGAGCTGTGCGACGGCGAGAAGAACCCGCATGACATCCTGAATATCCTTGGCGAGAATGCTCTCCAGTCTTACCTGATGAACGAAGTATTGAAAGTCTATAAGAAAGTTGATGTAAGAATCAATGACAAGCATATCGGTGTGATCATCCGCCAGATGCTCAGAAAAGTTGAGATCGCACACGTGGGTGACACCAAGTTCATCCTTGGCAGCCAGGAGGACAAGGTCCGGTTCCAGGAAGAGAACAAGCGGGTTATCGATGCGAAAGGTGCTCCTGCTGTGGCAAGGTCCAAGCTCCTTGGAATCACCAAGGCATCCTTGGCAATCGAATCCTTCCTTTCTGCAGCTTCCTTCCAGGAGACCACCAAGGTTCTTACTAAGGCAGCTATCGAAGGAAAGACAGACCACCTCCACGGACTTAAGGAGAATCTGCTGATCGGTCACCTTATCCCGGCAGGTACCGGAAATAAGATGTACCGCAATGTTAAGCTGTACAACGATCAGAACGAGGATCTGGACCTGGTGGTTCAGGAAGTGCTGGAAAAACGGAAACAGGAAGCGCAGGAAGCTGCCGAAAATGGTCCGAAACAGCGCAGTATTGAGGATCTTGAATAGGGAATAAAAACCCTACTTGACTTTTTCCAGTCAGATTGTTAATCTATGGTTCTGGAAAAATGGGCAGTATATCTGCCGAAAAATATATAGGAGAAGGTTGTTAAATGCCTACAATCAATCAGTTAATCAGAAAAGGTAGAAAAGCGGTCAAGAAAAAGACCAAATCTCCTGCTCTTGAGAGCTGCCCTCAGAAAAGAGGCGTATGTACAAGAGTTATGACTGTAACACCGAAAAAGCCTAACTCAGCTTTGAGAAAAGTTGCCAGAGTAAGGCTTTCCAACGGTATTGAAGTTACAGCTTACATCCCAGGTATCGGACATAACCTGCAGGAGCACTCAGTAATCCTTTTGAGAGGTGGAAGAGTTAAGGACCTCCCTGGTGTTAGATATCATATCATCAGAGGTGCAAAGGATACACTTGGTGTAGAAGACAGAAAGAGATCACGTTCTAAATACGGAACAAAGAAACCAAAGGCTTGATAGAGGAACGTATAAATGTCTAGAAGAAGCGGTGCTACAAAAAGAGAATTTATTCCAGATCCACGGTATAACAGTACTGTGGTTGCAAAGTTCATTACTCGCATGATGTTTGATGGCAAGAAGTCAATCAGCACAAAGATCATGTATGATGCAATGGAGTTCCTGAGCAAGAAGACAGACAAGGAACCTATCGAGGCTCTCACAGCAGCTTTGGAGAATGTAAAGCCTGTTGTTGAGGTAAAGTCCAGAAGAGTAGGTGGTTCCACATATCAGGTTCCAATGGAAATAAGAGAGTCCAGAAGAGAAGCTCTGGCTATGAGATGGATTATCCAGGCTTCAAGATCCAGAAATGGTAAGACTATGGGCGAGAAGCTGGGTGCTGAGCTGCTTGATGCATTCAATTCAACAGGTACAGCATTCAAGAAAAAGGAAGATACCCACAAGATGGCAGAGGCCAACAAGGCATTCTCCCATTACCGGTGGTAGTCTGAATAGCCCTTTTTTCGTTGAAAAAGGGGCTATAAACCATTTATTTGCTTGATTTTATCACGTTTTGCTCTTGTCAAAATGTTCTACTTGTGATAAAACAAGATGAAATAGGGCGTTTTCTTCGCCCAAATTGTGCATTTGGTTGAGCCAAACCAATTGCTCGGAGCTGCCTGCGGCAGCTGGAGTGGTAAGGTGGTGATACTGTCATTCATTTCTTTTGAATAATAGTGTTGTCATCTTTTTATCTCAATTTTTTTGAAACTGAAATTTTTTAAGTATTAGATTCTTTAGGAGGAAACTAATGGCAAAAGAGAAATTTGAAAGGACCAAACCACACATTAACGTTGGTACAATCGGACACGTAGACCATGGTAAGACAACTCTTACCGCAGCAATTTCTATGTACTGTGCAAAGAAGAACGGCGGAAAGATAATGAACTATGATGATATCGACAACGCTCCAGAAGAGAAGGCTAGAGGTATCACCATCAACACAAGACATATCGAGTATGAAACAGACAAGAGACACTACGCTCACGTAGACTGCCCGGGCCATGCCGACTATGTAAAGAACATGATCACCGGTGCCGCTCAGATGGACGGTGCAATCATCCTGGTTGCTGCAGACTCTGGTCCAGAGCCACAGACAAGAGAGCACATCCTTCTTGCAAGACAGGTTGGTGTTCCAAGACTGATTGTATTCCTTAACAAGATGGACCTGGCTGACCCAGAGCTGGTTGAGCTGGTAGAGGTAGAGGTTCAGGAACTTCTCGAGAAGTACGGTTTCGATCCTAACTGTCCTATCATCAAGGGTTCTGCATTCGAGGCTATGTCTCATCCAGACGACCCTGAGAAGACAAAGTGCATCCAGGAGCTTCTTGATGCAATGGATACATATTTCCCACTCCCAGAGAGAGAAATCGACAAGCCATTCCTGATGCCGGTAGAGGATATCTTCTCTATTTCCGGACGTGGTACAGTAGCTACCGGAAGAATCGAGAGAGGTGTTGTAAAGGTTGGCGATGCAGTTGAGATCGTAGGTATCAAGGAGACAAGATCTTCTGTAGTTACCGGCGTCGAGATGTTCAACAAGACAATGGATCAGGGAGAAGCTGGAGACAACGTAGGTATCCTGCTCCGCGGTGTTGAGAAGAAAGAGGTCGAAAGAGGTCAGGTACTTGCAAAACCAGGTACAATCACACCACACAAGAAATTCAAGGGAGCTATCTACTGCCTGACAAAGGAAGAGGGTGGACGCCACAACCCATTCTTCACAGGTTACAGACCACAGTTCTATTTCAGAACAACAGATATCACCGGTACTGTTACACTGCCAGCAGACAAGCAGATGGTTATGCCTGGTGACAACACCGAGCTTACAGTAGAACTTATTTATCCTATCGCTATGGAGAAAGGTCTTAGATTCGCTATCCGTGAGGGTGGAAAGACTGTAGCTTCCGGCCAGGTAACAGAGATTATTGAGTAATAAAAATATACCCTCCGCATCAGTGCGGGGGGTCATTTTTTCAGGAGAAAGTATTAAAAATGGCTGAAGAAAGGATTAGAGTAAGGCTTAGAGGTTTTGACATCGAATTGATTGACCAGAGCGCAAAGTCTATTGTACAGACTGTTGTAAAAGCTGGCGCAAAGGTTGCAGGACCGATTCCTCTGCCTACAAAGATCAACAAATACACTGTTCTTAAATCTCCGTTTGTAAACAAAAAATCACGGGAACAGTTTGAGATGAGAACACACAAAAGGTTAATTGATATTTTTGAGCCATCCTCTGACGTAATGGATGCCCTTATGAAACTTGAATTGCCCGCAGGTGTTGATGTAGAGATTAAGCAGTGATTGGGGTGATGAGATTATGATTGGGTTGATAGCAGAAAAAGTTGGAATGACTCAGGTTTTTGACGAAAGCGGAGTGCTCACACCTGTTACAGTTATCAAAGTTGACGAGAACACAGTTGTCGGCGAAAGAACAGCCGAGAAAAACGGCTACAGCGCTGTAGTTCTTGGATATGGTGACATCAAGAAAAAACACGTGACAAAACCATATGCAGGTCAGTTTGCAGAGGGCATCGAGCCAAGAAAGAAACTGGTGGAGTTCCGGGATTTTGAGCTTGAGTGCAAGCCTGGCGATAAGCTTGGAATTGAGGTTTTTGCCGACATCGATACAGTTGATGTGATCGGTACCTCCAAGGGAAAAGGTTACGCAGGTGTTATGAAGCGCCATAACTTCGGCGGCGGAAGAGCTACACATGGTTCCAAGTTCCACAGGCAGAACGGTGGTGTAGGTATGTCTTCCACACCAGGAAAGCTGATGAAAGGCCTTAAGATGGCTGGAAGAATGGGCAGCGACAGAGTTACTGTCCAGAACATCAAAGTTGTTAAAGTTGACGCTGAAAAGAAAGTAATTCTTATTGCAGGAGCTGTTCCGGGCACTGCAAAGAGTTTGGTACTTGTCAGAAAAGCAATAAAGTAGAGACAAAGAGGAAAATAAATGGAAGCTAAGGTCTTCTCAGTAAAAGGTGAAGAGTTACGGACAATAGAACTTGAAGACTCTGTTTTTAACTGCGAAATAAGTGACGGAACTATTTATTACGCTATAAATAACGAACTTGCCAACATGAGAGTTGGAACAGCATGCACAAAAGACAGAGACGAGGTAAGCGGCAGCACAGCCAAGCCATGGAGCCAGAAGGGTACAGGCCGGGCAAGAGCAGGTCGCAAGAGAAGTCCGTTGTGGGTTGGCGGTGGTGTAGTTTTTGGTCCTAAGCCAAGAGATTACAGCTACAAAATGCCAAAAAAGATGAAAAGACTTGCAATGAAATCTATCCTCAGCCAGAAAGTGCTGGGCGGTAAATTCAAAGTTGTTGAAGATTTTACAATTGAAAGCGGAAAGACAAAAGATATTGCCGCTGTTCTCAAGAATCTTGTTCCTGCAGAGAGAACAGTTCTCATTCTGAAGGATGACGATGCCATGATCAAGAGAGCAGGACGCAACATTCCTTGGCTGACTTTCCTTTCATACAATAGATTGAGAGCTCATGATCTTTTCTATGGAAAGAACGTTCTTGCACTGGAATCAGCTGCACTGGGACTGAACGATTTTTATAAGGAGTGATAGGTATGGAAGCACAGAATATTCTTATTGAACCTGTTGTTACAGAAAAGACCAACCTCCTTAGAGAAGAGAAGGCTGCAAAGTATGCCTTCAAGGTTCTTCCTGAAGCAAACAAGTTCCAGATCATGGAAGCTGTAGAAAAAGTTTTTGGTGTCAAGCCTGCTGCATGCAACACAATGTGGGTACGCGGTGACAAGAAGGCAACAAGAACAAGATCAGGCTACAGAATCGGTCAAAAATCATCATGGAAGAAGGCGATTATCACACTTGCTCCTGGTGAAAAAATAGATATGTTTGAAGGCGTGTAAGGGGGCAGTAAGTGGGTATCAAGAAGTATAAACCACATACACCTGGTCTGCGTACCAGAGCAACACTGGATTTCTCAGAGCTTACAACAGACAGACCTGAGAAATCACTTACATCAGGTTTTGCTCCATGTGCCGGAAGAGGCGCTTCCGGACGCATCAGTGTACGGCGCAGAGGTGGTGGACACAAGAGAAAATATAGAATTATCGATTTCAGACGCGATAAGTTCGATGTACCAGGAAAGGTTGTAACAATCGAGTACGATCCGAACAGAAGCGCCAATATCGCTCTTATCAACTATGTTGACGGCGAGAAGAGATACATCCTTGCTCCTAAGGGACTCAAGGTAGGCGACATGATCCAGAGCGGTCCTGCAGCTCCAATCAAAGTTGGAAATGCACTTCCACTTGAGAACATTCCGCTGGGTGTTTCTATCCACAATATCGAGCTTGTTTATGGAAAGGGCGGTCAGCTTGTAAGATCTGCAGGTTTAAGCGCACTTGTAGTTGCAAAAGAGGGAGACTATGTAACACTCAGACTTCCTTCCACCGAGATGAGAATGGTATTCAAGAAATGCATGGCTACCATCGGCGAAGTCGGAAACGAAGACTACATGAACATTTCCCTTGGAAAAGCTGGAAGAAACAGATGGCTTGGCAGAAGACCAAAGGTCAGAGGTGTTGTAATGAACCCGATCGATCACCCACATGGTGGTGGTGAAGGAAAGACAGCAGCCGGACGTAACCCTGTAACACCTTGGGGTCTTCCTACTAAAGGTTATAAGACCAGAAAGAAGAGAAAGCTTTCCGGTAAGTTTATCGTTAACAGACGTAAGTAGGAGTAAGTTGTGTCTAGATCAATAAAAAAAGGACCATTCATCGAGAAGAAACTCTATAAGAGAATTGTTGAGGCTGGCAAGGGAACAGACAAGAAGATGCTCAAGACCTATTCCCGGACATCCACAATCATTCCTGAGATGGTTGGTTATACAGTTTCAGTTTACAACGGAAAGACATGGGTTCCTGTATATGTTACAGAAAACCTGGTCGGTCATAAGCTGGGAGAATTTGCTCCTACAAGAATCTTTCGGGGACATTCTTCCGATAGTAAAGCAAAGAAATAAGCGGCTGTGGAGTTAGAATATGGAAGAGAAAAAAGGATACAGAGCTGTAGGTAAATACCTTATGGTTTCACCTAAAAAGGTTCGCCCTATTGCAGATCTGATCAGAAGAAAACCTTATACAGAAGCAGTGGCTCGGCTTGAGGCTATTCCAAACGGCGGAGCAGCTATGCTCAAGAAGGTGCTTCAGTCTGCAGCAGCTAATGCACTGTCACAGAATAAGCAGCTTGACGAAGAGATGCTCTATGTCAAGGAATTACAGGTCAATGAAGGTCCACGGCTTAAGAGAGTATGGGCAAGAGCTAAAGGCAAACGCGATATTCTCTTGAGAAGAATGAGCCATATAACTGTTGTAGTTGATGAATTAGCGAAGGTGGGGGAATAAGTTGGGACAGAAAGTTAATCCAATAGGCCTGAGACTTGGAGTAAATAAAACCTGGAAGTCTAAATGGTATGTCGATCCTCGTGAATATGCAGCAACACTTCACGAAGATCTTAAATTGAGAGAAGAGCTTGACAAGTGTCCTGAGACTAAGGGAGCTGAGATATCAGAAGTTGAAATCATCAGACAGCCACAGAGAATCACTGTGGTTATCGAGACTTCAAAACCTGGTGTTCTGATTGGTGCCAAAGGAGCTACAATCGAGAAGATCGGGGAGCGGCTTCAGAAGGTTACAGGAAAGAAGATCCAGCTCAAGATTAAGGAACTTAAGAAGCCTGAAGTCAATGCACAGCTTATTGCTCTTAACGTCGCAAGACAGCTTAAGTCAAAGAGCTCATTCAGAAAAGTTCTTAAGCAGTGTGTTTCAAGCGCCATGAGAGGCGGTGCTCAGGGTATCAAGATCAGAATTTCCGGACGTCTTGCCGGAGCTGAGATGGCCAGAGTGCAGCAGCATAAGGAAGGCCGGATTCCACTGCATACTTTCCGTGCAGATATCGACTATGGATTTGCTGAGGCAAACACCACATTCGGACTTATCGGCGTAAAGGTCTGGGTGTTCAACGGCGAGATTCTTAAGAAAGATATGAAAGAAGATGCCGGACAGCTTCTGGTTAAGAAAAAACCAAAGAAAGCTGTGGGACAAGGAGAGTAAGTCATGCTTAGTCCAAAACGTACTAAATATAGAAAAAGAAATCGTAGCAGCGCAAGCTTGACTGGAAATGCACACAGAGGCAATACAATCGCATTCGGCGATTACGGTCTGATTGCTCTGGAGCCAAAGTGGATCACAAACAGACAGATTGAGGCTGCCCGTGTTGCTATGACAAGAGCTATCAAGAGAGGCGGTAAGGTATGGATCCGGATTTTCCCCGATATGCCTTATACAAAGAAACCTGCTGAAACCAGAATGGGTAAAGGTAAGGGAGCTCCTGAGTACTGGGTAGCTGTTGTAAAGCCTGGAATGGTTATGTTTGAGATGGGTGGTATCACTGCAGATCTGGCTCGCGACGCTATGGAGCTAGCCGGCGACAAGCTGCCTATCAAGACTAAATTTGTAGAAAGAAGGGACATGGAGTAAATTATGAAAAACAGCTTTAAAGAACTTACACATGAAGAACTTCTTGCTAAATATGAAGAACTGATTAAGAAGTATATGGATTTAAGATTCAAGACAGTTCTTGGCCATGTTGAGAATCCTCTTGAGAAGAGAACTCTCAGAAGACAGATTGCCAGAGTCAAGACACTTATCCATGCTAAGAATCTTGGAATTAGGTAAGGGAGACTGACATGGAAGAAAAAACTATAGGCAAGAAAATTTATACAGGTCTTGTAGTCAGCGACAAAATGGAGAAGACAATTGTTGTTTCTATTGTCAACAAAACACTTCACAGATTGTACAAGAAATATGTTGTCAGAACCAAGAAGGTAAAGGCTCACGACGAGAATAATGAAGCTCATATCGGAGATACTGTAAGAGTTATCCAGTCACGGCCTCTCAGCAAGGAAAAACGCTGGAGACTTCTTGAGATTGTAGAGCGGGCTAAATAATTAAGGTGGTTAAGTTATGATACAGATGCAGACATATCTGAATGTAGCAGATAACAGCGGTGCAAAGATTGTACAGTGTATCAAGGTTCTGGGCGGAAGCCATAAGAATACTGCCGGAATCGGAGAGATCATTGTAGTAGCTGTTAAGGATGCCATTCCTAACGCACCGGTTAAGAAAGGTGATGTTCAGAAAGCAGTTATTGTCAGAACAACCAGTAAGATCAGAAGAACTGATGGAACTTACATCAGATTCGATGACAATGCCTGCGTTATCCTGGATGCAAGTCTCGCCCCAAAAGGCAAGAGAATTTTTGGACCAGTTGCCAGAGAATTGAGAGATGTTGATCAGATGAAGATTATTTCTCTTGCTCCGGAAGTACTTTGAGGGATTTGTATATGGAAGTTGTAAAATATAAACTGAAGAAAGATGATCTGGTTCAGGTCACCACCGGAAAGGAAAAAGGAAAGTCCGGCAAGATCCTGAAGATTGATCGCGAGAAAGGAAAAGTTCTTGTTGCAGGGCTCAACATGGTCAAGAAGGCCAGAAAGCCAAGAAGACAGGGTGAGAAGGGCGGTATCGTAGATATCGAGGCTCCAATCGACATTTCCAATGTAATGATCGTTTGTAAGAAGTGCGGACCTACCAGAATCGGTATCGAAGGCACAGGGGACAAGAAAGTCCGCAAATGCAAGAAGTGTGGAGAAGTACTGTAATGAGCAATAAAGAACCGAATCTTAAGATTAAATATAAAAAGGTTGCAGAAGAGCTTAACAAAGAATTCGGCTATAAGACTGTTATGCAGATTCCTAGAATCGAGAAAGTGATTGTAAGCGTAGGCTGCGGCGATGCTATCGAGAACAAGAAGCTTCTTGATGCTGCTGTAGGCGAGCTTGCACTTATCACCGGACAGAAACCTCTTAGAACCCGGGCTCGGAAGTCTATTGCAAACTTTAAGCTGAGAGAAGGCGCCGAAATCGGAGCAAAGGTTACCCTTAGAAGCAACATGATGTGGGAGTTCCTTGACAGACTTATCAATGTGGCTCTTCCACGTGTAAAGGACTTCAGAGGAGTAAACGACAACGCATTCGACGGACGCGGAAACTACTCTTTGGGTATCAAGGAACAGATTATCTTCCCCGAGATTGACTTTGACAAGATTGAGCGGGTAAGCGGAATGAACATTGCAATTGTTACAACATGCAATACAGATCAGGAAGCAAAGAGTCTTTTGGCAAAACTTGGTATGCCTTTTAGGAAGTAGAGGTAATAGATGGCAAAGAAATCAATGATCATCAAGGCTTTAAGAGAGCCTAAGTTCATGACTAGAAGAGTTAACAGATGCAAGATCTGCGGAAGACCGCGGGGCTACATGAGAGATTTCCAGATGTGTAGAATTTGCTTCAGAAAACTGGCAAGCAAAGGCTTGATACCTGGTGTAACAAAATCGAGTTGGTAAGGGAGATAATAATGGCAGTATCAGATCCTGTTGCAGATATGCTTACAAAAATAAGAAACGCAAGCCGCGCTGGTTTTGAGAAGGTAGACATTACTCCTTCAAAATTGAAACTTGAGATTGTCAAAGTTTTGAAGAACGAAGGATATGTGAAGAACTTCAAGAAGATCCAGCTGGACGGCAAGAATTTCATCAGACTTTTCCTTAAGTATGATGAGATGGAGAATCCGATCATCCACGATATTGAGAAGATATCAACACCTGGTAGAAGAATCTATTCAGGCTATAAGAAAATGCCTCGGATTAAGAATGGCTACGGAACAATTGTAGTTTCCACATCCGCTGGTGTGACCACCGGAAAGAAAGCTACAGAGAATAAGGTCGGCGGAGAGCTGATCTGCTCAATTTGGTAGGAGTTGGAATATGTCACGTATTGGAAAATTACCGATTCAGATACCTTCAGGAGTCAAAGTAGCAGTTGCAGACAACACTGTCACTGTAGAAGGCCCTAAGGGAAAATTGAGCCAGACAGTATCCCCACTCATTTCCGTGGAGGTGAAGGATAACGCAGTTGTTCTTTCCCGTCAGAATGATGAGAGGGAGAGCAGAGCATTCCACGGACTTTACCGCAGCCTGGTCAAGAACATGGTTGAGGGTGTCTCCAAAGGATATAAGAAGACTCTGGTTATCACCGGTGTAGGTTACAAAGCTGAAGTTCAGGGAAAGATCCTTCTCCTCAGCCTTGGATACTCAACACAGATTATGTATCAGATTGCCGATGACCTTAAGATCACCTGCGACGGTCCTAACAAGATTATCGTAGAAGGTATCGATAAGCAGCACGTAGGCCAGACATGCATCGAGATCAAGAACTTAAGACCTGTAGAGCCATATAAGGGCAAGGGAATCAAGTTCGACGGTGAGTATGTACGCCGCAAGGTCGGAAAATCAGGTACAAAATAGGATAGGTTGATATGAAGAAGTTAGTTGAAGGAAATAAAAGACGCATTAGACGCAGAAAAAGCATCCGTGCTAAAGTAAGCGGAACTTCAGAAAGACCAAGACTTTCAGTTTTCAAGAGCAACTGTCACCTGTACATCCAGGCTATTGACGACATCGAGGGAAAGACACTCCTTGCAGTATCCAACCTTGAGAAAGACCTGCGGGATGTCAAGACAAACATTGAAGGCGCCAAGAAACTTGGTCAGATTGCCGGAGAGCGGCTTAAAGAGCTTAAGATTGACACAGTGGTGTTTGACAGAGGCGGTTACCTCTATCACGGAAAGATCAAAGCTATTGCAGATGGCGCAAGAGAAGCCGGCATAAAGTTCTAGGGGGACGACGTGGATCAGGAAAAAGAATATGTTGAAAAACTTATAAAGCTCAACAGAGTTGCCAAAGTAGTAAAAGGTGGTAGAAGATTCTCATTCTCTGCACTGGTTGTTGTTGGAGATAAGCAGGGATCTGTCGGCTACGGTTTCGGCAAGGCAAACGATGTTACAGAAGCTATAAGAAAAGGTGTAGATAAGGCAAAGAAGAGCCTTATCACAGTTCCTCTCAAGAACAACACCATTCCTCATGCAGAGCTCTGCGAGTTCAAGAGTGCAAAGGTAATACTCAAGCCTGCTGCACCTGGTACTGGAGTTATTGCAGGTGGTCCAGTCCGGGCTGTTATGGAAGCTGTGGGAGTTACCGATATTTTAAGTAAGTCTCTGGGCACAAAGAACAGCATTAACATTGTTAAGGCAGTTTTCTCCGGATTCGAGAGCATTATGGATGCTAAGAAGATTGCTGCAGACAGAGGCAAGACTCTGAAAGATATATGGGGTTGAAAATGGCTGGTAAAATCAAAATTCAATTGGTTAAAAGCACATTCGGCAGAAAGCCTGACCAGATCAAGACTGCACATGCCCTGGGACTGAATAAGATCAGCTCTTATGTAATCCTGGACAGCAATCCTGCAATCCTTGGCATGGTCCGGAAAATCAATCACCTTGTAAAAGTTGAGGAGATGTAATCATGTCTGATATTATACTCAAAGCCCCTTGCGGAGCAAATAAAAACAGAAAGAAAGTCGGACGTGGTATGGGTTCTGGCCTTGGAAAGACTTCTGGAAAGGGTCACAAGGGACAGAATGCAAGATCTGGCGGCGGCGTTCGCCCAGGATTCGAGGGCGGTCAGATGCCACTGTTCAGAAGAGTGTCCAGAAGAGGATTTAAAAACTATCCTTTCAAGACAACATTTGCAGTAGTAAATGTCGCAGATCTTGAGAATAAATTTGAGGCTGGCGAGATAGTAACATGGGAAGCACTGGTGGAAAGAAACCTTATCAAGGCAAAGGATGTCCTGGTAAAGATTCTCGGAAGCGGCGACCTCACCAAGGCTCTTACTGTTGAGATGCTTGATATGTCAGCTTCTGCAAAAGAGAAAATCGAGAAAGCTGGTGGCAAGATCGTAGAAGAAGAGATAGGTAGGTAACATGGCTGGCAACGCACTTGTTGATATATTCAGAATTAAAGATTTACGGCAGAGACTCATCTTCACCTTTGCTGTTCTGATGGTTTTCAGAATCGGTGCCACAATTCCTATCCCTGGAATCAATGTGAACGCCCTTAAGCTGTATTACCTGACAGCTCAGAGCTCATCAAATGGTGCGATCGGTCTTGCTGATTATATCGATTTCTTTGCCGGTGGTGGTTTCAAGAACTTCTCCGTATTCATGCTTGGAATTATGCCTTATATTTCCATGTCGATCATCATGCAGCTTCTTATTCTTGTCTTCCCTAAGCTGAAGAAGATTTCACAGGAAGACGGCGGCAGAAAGAAGATTGCACGGTACACCAGATACGGTACAGTTTTAGTTTGTCTTATCCAGTCCTATGCGGCGACTGTATATGCCAGACAGATTCCGGATGCAATTACAATGGGACGGCTTTCATATTCCCTGATTGCCATTGTCACTGTAACAACCGGAAGTATGCTCCTGGTATGGATGGGTGAGCAGATCACCCAGCGGGGCGTAGGAAATGGAGTTTCCCTTATCATTTTTGCCGGTATTGTGGCAAGGATGCCCGAGGCTTTCATCCTTATGTTCGGAAGAATCAAGTCCAAGGACATCAACCCTGTATTCCTGATCATCGTGCTTGCACTCTTTGTAGTGGTTATAGCACTGGTTATCTACGAACAGCAGGGACAGCGCAAGATTCCGGTACACTATGCTAAGAGAGTGGTAGGAAGAAAAATGTATGGCGGACAGAATACTTACATTCCGTTTAAGATCAATCCGTCAGGCGTTATTCCTGTTATTTTTGCATCTTCAGTAATGACATTCCCTCTCCAGATTCTCGGTGGCATGGGTGTCAAGGTACGGTGGATGGGTACACTGGCTTACTGGTTCAGACCATCAGGCTGGCTCTATCTCACAACCTACACACTGCTCATCATCTTCTTTGCATATTTCTACACTCAGGTAACACTGAATCCTACAGAAATTTCAAAGCAGATCAGAGAGAACGGAGGTTCTATCCCAGGAATCAGATCTGAGAAGATGGAAGCCTATCTTATGAGAATCCTTAACAGAATAGTTCTGGCAGGATCCTTGTTCCTGGCATTTATCGCACTTATCCCTACACTGGTGCAGATAATATTCCACTTCCCAAGTCAGGTTGCAATGCTTATGGGTGGAACATCATTGTTGATTATGGTTGGAGTTGACCTTGACTTCATGTCTCAGATTGAGGGCCACATGAAAATGCACCATCATGAGGGACTGGTAAAGAAAGGCAGGATCAGATCCAGGAATTTATAAAGAGGAGTGATATGAAAGTCAGAGTGAGTGTAAAACCTTTGTGTGAGAAATGCAAAGTTATCAGAAGAAAAGGTGTTCTGAGAATTGTTTGTCAGAATCCTAAGCATAAACAAAGACAGCGGTAAGGGGAGAGAGAAGAGTTATGGCAAGAATTGCGGGTATTGACCTTCCCAACAAAAGTGCAAAGATAGCACTTACATATATCTATGGTATCGGCAGAACTTCTGCAGTTAAGATCTGCGAGGCAACTGGAATCGATGCAGACAAGAAAATCAACGATCTTACACCGGAAGAGGTTAACAACCTGAGAAAGGTCATCGAGACTGAATACAAGGTTGAAGGCCGCCTCAGATCTGAGATTGCTCTTAACATCAAGCGTCTTATGGACATTGGATGCTACAGGGGACTCAGACACAGAAAGGGACTTCCTGTCCGCGGTCAGAGAACAAAGACCAATGCACGTACCAGAAAAGGCAAGAAGAAGACTGTTGCCGGAAAGAAGAAGTAAGGTTGGAGGACATAAGTGGCTACTGTAAAAAAGAAAAAAGAAAAGATTTCAGTTTTCAGCGGAAATGTTTATATTAAGGCCAGCTTCAATAATACTATTGTTACTGTGACCGATCTGATGGGCAACGCTTTGTCTTGGGCAAGCTCCGGTGAGCTTTCCTTCAGAGGAGCCAAGAAATCCACTCCTTTTGCAGCACAGTCAGTATGTGAGGCTGCTGCTAAGAAAGCTATGGACTACGGCCTGAAAGAGGTTAACGTTTATATCAGCGGACCTGGTGTCGGCAGAGAATCAGCTGTCAGATCCCTGGGAGGACTTGGACTTAAGGTGCTCTCCATCCGGGATGTAACTCCGATTCCACACAACGGATGTCGGCCTAAGAAAACAAGAAGAGTGTGAGTTCTAAGGAGAGTACAGTATGGGAAAAAGTATGCAGCCCCTCTTAAAGCGGTGCAAAGCTTTAGGAATCAACCCTGTTGTGATGGGGTATACAAAAGAGTCAAAGAGAAAAGGCAAGGAAGTCAGAAAGAAGAAATCAGGATATGGCCTCCAGCTTGCTGAAAAGCAGAAAGTGCGCTTTATCTATGGACTTCTGGAGAAGCAGTTCAAGCTTACCTTTGAAAAAGCAAACAGAATGAAAGGTAAGACAGGTGAGAACCTTATCTCCCTTCTTGAGCGCCGCCTTGACAACATGGTATTCAGAATGAGATTTGCCTCCACAAGAAAGCAGGCAAGACAGCTGGTCAACCATGGTCATATTCTGGTTAACGGCGAGAAAGTGACAATTCCTTCCTACCTGGTTAAAGCAGGAGATGTCATCGAGATTAAAGAAGGAAGCAAGAACTTTGTTATCATCAAGGAAAGTCTTAAGGAATTTACAAAGTCCGGCGTAATGCCTTGGCTTGATGTCGATCCAGACGCAATGAAGGGAACTGTTAAGGCACTGCCGCTGAGAAGCGAAGTTACAGACTTGGCTGATATCAACGAGCAGCTGATTGTAGAATTCTACTCGAGGTAATTAGATGGCAAGAAAAAACCTTTTAAAAGGGTTTAAGAAACCTTCGGGACTTTCACTGGAACAGAACGATCTTTCCCAGGATTACGGAAAGTTCATAGCTTATCCGTTCGAGAGAGGCTTTGGAACAACTATCGGCAACACCATGCGCCGTGTGCTCCTTTCCTCTATCCAGGGATTTGCTGTGGTTGCTGTCCGTTTCACCAGCTACGATGCTGATGGAAAACCTCATGTAATCCCCAGCGAGTTCGAGCGTATTCCAGGAGTAGTTGAGGATACACCGGAGATTATCAGCAACCTGAAATCTCTCTGTGTAGCTCTTTCCAATGAAGAAGAGGACCGGGTCATTCTCCTTGAGAACAAGTCAGGCTGTGTCATTACTGGAAAAGATTTCGAGGTGGATGCCAACATCAAGATTCTGAATCCTGATCTTAAGATTGCTACCCTTATGAAGGATGCAAAGCTGGATATGGAAGTTCAGATCTCTCTTGGAAGAGGATATGTTCCAGCCGAAGTCAACGAGCAGTATAAAGAGTTTGTTGATGCAATTGCTGTAGATGGAATTTTCTCACCTGTCAAAAAGGTTAAATATTCCATCGAGAATACACGTGTAGGCGACAGAAGCGACTACGACAAGCTTATCCTGGAGGTATGGACCGATGGTACAGTATCTCCTGTAGATGCAGTGGGCGAAGCCGCAAAAATTGCCAAGGAGCATTTCACTATCTTCATCAACTTTGATGAGAAAGAGATCAACAGCGAGGAAGAAAAGGATAAGACTGACAAGCATATTCTTGAGGTCAAGAATACTCCGGTAAGTCAGCTTGAGCTTTCTGTCCGGGCAAGCAACTGCCTTAACAAGGCTAAGATCTTCACACTGGGTGAGCTTACCGAAAAGAACGAGGAAGATATCCTCAGAACCCGTAACTTCGGAAAGAAATCCCTGGCAGAAATCAAGGGCAAGCTTGAAGAGTGGGGTCTTACTCTGGGTATGACAGAGGCAGACTACATAAATAGAAAAATAGGACCAAAAACACTACAGAAGGAAAACAAAGATGAAGCATAAATCAGGTTTTAATGCGCTTAACATGAGAAGCGACCGCAGAAAAGCGGTAAAAAGAAGCATGGTTACCTCTGTCTTTAAATACGAGAGAATTAAGACAACAAAAGCAAGAGCTCTTGAGATCAGAAGAATGGCTGAGAAAATGATTACCCGGGCAAAAGAGGATTCTGTACATAACCGCAGAGTTGTTGCCGAGGATATCAAGGACGAGGCAATTCTGGCAAAGCTCTTTACTGATATTGCTCCAAGATTTGCCACAAGAAACGGCGGATACACAAGAATCCTTAAGCTGGGCAGACGGAACAACGATGCTGCAGAAATTGTTATTCTTGAGCTTGTGGACAGAAAGGTAAAAGAGAAAAAGGATAAGAAGGACAAGAAAGAGAAGAAGGCTGAGGCAGCAGCTCCAGCTGAGAAGGCTTGACCTTTTTATTGAATTCAGCATCAGGGGGAAGTATTTTACTTCCCCTTATTTGTATCGGGGAACAGGATGGAGAAGGAAGGTTACATAGAAAGACGCAGAAAAAAGCTTGATGAGATCAGGGGAAAGTATAACCCTGCGCCGGAACTGTGTGATACAGAACCCTACCGCTACCATGGAATGGACTTTGCCGAAAAACTTATCAGCATGGAGGATGACGGCATTGCAAGCATAATTGAGTTTACCGACCTTATGCAGGGAACCGATACAGTCATAGATTTTTCTGACGGTGTATACGAGATAAACTCAAGTGTATACCAGAATACAGCAACCCCGGCAGACGAAGATCTCTGCCGCCTTATTGCCGATACCATAGTCAGATGCATCTGAATCCCCGAAAGACTCTATGCCTTGTGACAATATAGACATGGTGAATGAGCTTGCTGCTCTCCTTGCCGGGACAGGAAGTCCCTATGCAGCTGTTATTGCCAAGGAGGGAAATGCTTTTTCCGATGTGTTTGCCCCCGGCTTCGGAAGTGCTGGAGGAAGTGTGTTCAATTTCCCGGTTGACGGTGAGGTCTGCACCCAGATTCTGTCCAAGCGGCGTACTCTTATAATAAACTCATCTTTCTGCGAGCTTACAGAGCTGACAGGTCTTATCCCGGACATGCACCTTAAGCATATCTCAAGCTGCTGTCTTGCTCCTCTGGGCCCTGATGCCGACGGCAGGTATCTCTTCTTCGCATTCGACAGTACAGTCATCAGTGCTGATAATGTGAAAAATATCATAAAAAAAATCAACAATATCCCTGTTCTTGCTTGACCCTTAAAATAAATACATATATTATTTATTACTGGAATAATATGTATTAGGAGGAAGTATGATATACATTTGGTTTTGTATTCTTCCTCTCTTAGGTTTGATAATAGGTTGGACTGTACGTTGGGTATATGCCAAGTTTCAGCTTTCATCCTCTGAGCAGAAGGCCGAGCGCATCAAGCAGGATGCTGTAAAAGAGGCGGAAGCGATAAAGAAGGAGCTTGTCCTTGAGACAAAGGATCAGCTCTTGAGGGAGCGCAACCAGCAGGAACGGGAATTCCGAGACAGACGTGCTGAGCTTCAGAAGCAGGAAAGACGACTTATACAGAAAGAAGATAACCTGGATAATAAGTTAGGTATCTTGGAGAAGCAGACACAGGAAATTGCTGACCGTGAGAGAGGTTTAAAGGAAAGAGATTCTGCCCTTACCGAGCAGGAGGATATCTGGCGCAAGAAGCTGGAGGAAGTTTCCCAGCTTACTGCGGAGCAGGCTAAGCAGCTTATAATCCAGTCCATGGAGAACGAGGCAAGACACGATGCCCAGGTTCTTCTGAACAAGATTGAGCAGGAAGCCCAGCTCAGTGCCGAGAAAAAAGCAAGAGAGATCCTTGTAACCACAATCCAGAGAGTTGCCACCGAAGTGACAGGCGATGTTACAGTAACATCTGTCTCCCTGCCTACAGATGAGATGAAGGGTAGGATTATCGGCCGCGAGGGAAGAAACATCCGTACCTTGGAGACTCTTACCGGTGTTGATATTATTATCGACGATACACCGGAGGCTGTTGTACTCTCCTGTTTTGACCCTGTAAAGAAAGAGATTGCAAAGGAAGCTCTTGAGCGTCTGGTTATGGACGGCCGTATCCATCCGGCCCGCATCGAAGATGTGGTTCAGAAGGTTACCAAGGATATCAACCAGGTTATTTATGACGAAGGCGAGAAAGTTCTCTTTGATGTGGGTATCCACAATATGCCTCAGGAGGGAATCCGTGCTCTGGGCCGGCTCCACTTCAGGACCAGCTACGGCCAGAATGTGCTGCAGCACTCCAAGGAAGTTGCTATCATAGCAGGTCTTATTGCCGCAGAGCTTGGTGCTAACCGCTCTCTGGCACACCGTGCCGCACTTCTGCACGATATCGGCAAAGGCGTTGAGTCAGACGGCGAAGGAAACCATGCAGAGGTTGGTATGGAGATTGCCCGGAAGATGGGCGAGGATCCACGGGTAGTGAACGCTATCGGCGCTCACCACAACGATATCGAGCCTACAACTCTGGAAGCCATAATAGTGCAGATTGCAGATGCAATTTCTGCCGCACGTCCCGGTGCCCGGAAAGAGACTATCGACAACTATATCAAGCGGCTTGAGAACCTGGAGAATATTGCACTCCAGTTCGATGGCATTGAGAAGGCATATGCAATCCAGGCAGGCCGTGAGCTGCGTATCCTGGTGAACAGCGATCAGATCAATGACGAGAAGGCTGCAGAGCTTTGCCGCCAGATCACCAAGAAGATCGAGACAGACCTGCGCTATCCTGGAAGAATCAGGGTTACAATAATCCGCGAGACCCGGATAGTGGAATATGCCCGCTGATACAATCAACATCCTGTTCCTCGGAGACATTATAGGTCAGCCTGGGAACAGGGCTGTTTTCTTCAATCTTAAGAATCTCATCAAGAAATATAATGCAGATTTCACAGTTATAAACGGCGAGAATTCGGCCGATGGTTTCGGTCTCCTGCCTGCCGCTGCCGACCAGTTTTTCCAAAGCGGTGCCGATGTGATAACTACCGGCAATCATGTTTGGCAGAAGAGTGAGCTCTATCCATATCTGGACGAGAAAGATGCTGTCCTGCGCCCTGCAAACTTCCCGGCCGGAGTTCCAGGTCACGGAAGCTGTATTGTGGAAAAGCATGGTGTGAAAATTGCTGTAATGAACCTTCAGGGCAGAGAGAATATGAGCACTATCGACTGTCCTTTCCGCTGCGGCAAGGAGCTGGCAAAAAAACTTAAGAAAGAGACACCTGTCATACTGGTGGACTTCCATGCCGAATCAAGCTCCGAGAAAGAGGCACTGGGCTGCTGGCTGGACGGACAGGTGAGCGCCCTGGTAGGCACCCATACCCATGTGCAGACTGCTGATGAGCGTATTCTTAAGGGCGGCACCGCATATATCACCGATGTGGGAATGACCGGCCCTGAGGAATCTGTAATAGGAACTATAAAAGAAATCTCCATAGAGCGCTCTCTTACCCAGATGCCTCTTAAGATGGAGATTGCAGATCTTCCTGTGACATTCTGCGGCGTCCTGATAAAAATTGATGTCCAGAGCGGCAGATCTGTTTCCATAGAGCGTCTTGCAGAGCCTGTCTGAAGTGTATGAAAAAGGTTCCGCTTCTGACCCTGCTTAAGAAAAATTATCCCGGATATTCAAGTGATAAACTCTACTCCCATATTCTGTGCGGTGAGGTAATAGCGGATGGAGGAGTGATAAAGAACCCCAAGGAGCTGTTCCCGGAGGATACCCCGGTGGTGCTTGCCGATAAGAAGTTTGTATCCCGGGGTGGCTTTAAGCTTGAGAAGGCGCTGGAGCATTGGTCCATAGATGTGAAAGGCAAAGTGGTGCTGGATGCAGGAAGCTCCACCGGGGGCTTTACCGACTGTCTCCTGCAGCATGGTGCATCTTTGGTCCACGCTGTGGACTCGGGATCCAACCAGCTGGACTTTAAACTTCGCCAGAACCCGGCAGTGCTGGTCAGGGAAAAGACCAACATAATGGATGTGGCGCCCGGTGACCTGGAGCCGCAGCCCGACCTGGCAGTATGCGACCTTTCTTTCCGCTCCATTGTCCATGCTGCATCACATATTCTGGCCCTGACCAGGGAGAAAAAACTCATTGCTCTGGTAAAGCCGCAGTTTGAGGAGCGGGGGCTGGTTCCAGGCTTTGACGGCGTAATACGCAAAGAGGAGGATGTGCGCCGGGTTCTGGCCGAGACTGAGCGTCTTTTGGCCGAGGATAACTCCTACATTAAAGATATGATTGAGTCTCCCATTTTAGGCACTAAGGGAAATAGGGAATTCCTCTGCATAATAACTGATTCTATTCAATAAGTGCCGGAATATCCAGAAGATTTTTCACTACCGGGCGTCCTGTGGCTTCGAGCCTTTCCTCGCACTGATGTCCTCCGGAGAAAAGTATGCAGTCAGCTCCTATGGCATCGGCAGTCTCGGCATCGTGTGCAGTATCTCCGATCATAAGCAGTGTCCCATTTGAAATTTTTTCACTTTTTGCATACTCTGCAGCCCGGCTTATTTTGGAGCCTCCCTGCAGGTTGTCGGAGCCCAGCACTGTATCGAAATAGCTTTTTATACCAAATTTGCATAAATATTCGATCACATCAGGGGTATGGGCGGCAGTGATTATAATCTGACGGCATCCCTGTTCCCTGAAATACTCAAGAAGCTCCTTGGCCCCCGGAACAAGGAGGGCATCTTTCATGTACTTGGGATAGCTTTCATAGAACTCTTTCACAATAGTGTCAAAGGTCACCACCTTAAGGTCAAATATATGCTCATAAGCTTTTATGATAGGGTTCTCCACATAGCTCCGGTAGGTGTCAAGGTCCAGGATCGGCATATTCCTTTTCCTCAGCATATCATTGACACATTCGGCACAGATAAATGCATCGTCCAGAAGAGTGCCGTTCCAGTCCCAGGCAATGGTGGTGTATTTCATACTCCTACTGTAACGGTTTACAAATTCTTCTGCAAGGTAAAAATAATTGAAAACTCTATTGACTTTCCTGTGCAGTTTTAATATTCTAATCAAAGCTGATGCCACCTTAGCTCAGCTGGCCAGAGCACGTGACTTGTAATCTCGGGGTCGTCCGTTCGAATCGGACAGGTGGCTGAAACAACAGCAATGTTGTCTGGGGAGATTCCCGAGCGGTCAAAGGGGGCAGACTGTAAATCTGTTGACTCAGTCTTCATAGGTCCGAATCCTATTCTCCCCATTGCCTCCTGATTTTCAGGAGGCATTTTTTTTCTTAAGGCGGTTTTATGGAAGAGCCTTTTTACAAAGATGGTCTGTGTTTCGAATGCCAGCGTTGCTCCGGCTGCTGCCGGTTTGACTCAGGCTATGTCTTCCTCTCCCATGAAGATCTGGAAAAGCTTGCAGCAAAACTTTCACTGACTCAGGATGAATTTCTGGAAAAATACTGTGTTAAAGTGGACATAGGGGGAACTTTCCGTATAAGCTTGATAGAGAAGGAGAACTTTGACTGTATCTTCTGGCGGGACGGAGGCTGTGCTGTGTATGATGCAAGACCTCTTCAGTGCAGGAGTTTTCCGTTCTGGGCACCATATCTGGAGTCAAAGGAAGACTGGGACAGCCTTGCATCCGCATGTCCCGGTGTGAACAAAGGAAAGATCCATACAAGGGAAGAGATAGAGGAATGGATTGTCAGCCGTAAAAGGGAGAAACTTATCACAATATGACAGAAATAGACCAGAAAATATGCAATGAACTCTATTTTCTCCTATCTGCATTGGACAGCACCCTTTCTCCATCCCTTTATGCCTTCAAGTGTCAGCTGGAGAAACAGGTGTACCAGCACTTCTCAATCCAGGAGATAGAACGGCTCAAGGCTCAGGCTAAAGAGAATCTTGCACCTCTCAGGGAGAAAAAATCATGAGGCTTCTTACAGCTCTTCTCATTTTTCTCCTGGCTGTACTTATCATGGCCGGTGCTGCCTGTGGCGGCGCCTGGTATGCCTGGAACTATTATGGCCAGTGTGCAGACCCTGAAGGGGATACTGTGGTATTTACAGTGGAGAGCGGAGAGCATCTGCCGGAAATAGCTGCCCGGCTGGAGTCGCAGCACCTTATAAAATCGGCTCTCTTCCTGCGTATTCTTGCCAAGCTGGACAAGACAGAGAACAGCTTCAAGTCCGGGCAGTACAGTCTCAGCGCCGCCATGACACCCCGTCAGATCCAGAACCTGCTTGTGGCAGGTACAGGCATCAACATAAAGGTTACAATTCCGGAGGGAATCTCTTTAAGCCGCATAGCTGCCATACTGGAGGAGGCAGACCTTGCCAGGGCTGAGGATTTCATAGCTGCGGCTCATGACAAGGAGCTTCTGGCTAAGTACTTCATAACGGCTGACAGCGCCCAGGGATATATCTTCCCCGATTCCTACCTGTTCCAGAAAGGGCTTACTGCCAAGACAGTGCTCTCTGCCATGCTGGACACATTCTATGCAAAGCTGAATGCTTTCTGCCCAGGCTGGAAAGAACTGACGCCGGAAGAGGTATATAACAAAGTCATCCTGGCATCCATAGTGGAGCGTGAATACCGTCTGCCTCAGGAGGCTCCCCTTATCGCATCGGTGTTCTACAACAGGCTGGAGCATAACATTGCCCTTTCCTCCTGTGCCACAGTGGAATATATAATCACCGAGATCCAGGGGAAGAAGCATCCCGAGTACATAACCTATGATGACCTTAAGATAAAGTCTCCGTTCAATACCTACCTGAACCGGGGACTGCCTCCTGCCCCTATCTGCAACCCCGGGGCTGTATCCTTGGAGGCAGCTTTCAATCCGCCGGAGACCGACTATCTCTATTTCCTCCTGAAGGATCCCGAAACCGGGGAGCATTACTTCTCCAAGCGGTTCTCTGAGCATAACAATGCCCGGGTTCTCTACCTTAAGAAACGGTGACTTGCGTTCTGCAACTATTTATTGTAAAATAAAAAAAGAGGGTTATTCTTATGGCTTTATTCGGCATGATAGTATGCCTTGCTGCAATTATTGCAATCATTATTTTAGCTGGACTCAAGATCAAGTCTAAATGGCTGGCTATTATTGCCGCTGTCATTTTAAGCTGTGTCATCATGATGCCGTTCTCCTGCTGTGCCGGCAAGTGGTATAAGAAGCACAGGGAGCAGGTGAAGATTGAAAAGGCTGCAGAAAAGAAGGCTGCAGAGCAGGCTGAAAAGACTAAAGAAAAGTCAGAGCAGCTCCCAGATAAAAGCAACCTGTAATAATAAAATTTTACAACATCTATCCTCTTTGTTTGTTTACAATTTTCTTCTTTTTTAGTATATTAAATAGAATGTTCCTTCCAGACGAAGTTATTAAAGAAATAGCAGACAGAACCGATATCGAACAGCTTATCGGGCGGTATGTGACTCTCCAGCGGGCCGGCAGTCGGCTTAAGGGGCTATGTCCGTTCCACCACGAGAAGACTCCGTCCTTCACTGTCTCCCCGGACAAGGGGGTTTTCCACTGCTTCGGCTGCAAGAAAGGGGGCAATGCCTTCACCTTCCTTATGGAGATGGAGAAGATGACTTTCCCCGAGGCTGCTGAGTATCTGGCCAAGGAGGCCGGAATCTCCCTGGAGGAATATAAGAATGCGGGAACATATCAGGGAACATCTGAAAGACAGCAGCTTACCGACTTAGATGACAAGGTTGTGAACGCTCTCCATTACATCCTGCTTTCCACCCCCGAGGGGAAACCTGCCCTGGACTATCTCCTTGGCCGGGGAGTGACCCAGGAGATGATAGAGAAGTTCAAGCTGGGCTTTATGCCGGCTGACCGGACCTGGCTGTACAACTTCCTTGTCAAGAAAAACTATACCCCTGACTTTCTGGCCAAGACCGGCCTTTTCTCTGCCCGGTATCCGAAGATTTCCATATTCTCAGGCCGGGTAATATATCCGGTGTTCTCCAAGCATGGAAATGCCATAGCTTTCGGCGGCCGCACCATGAAAAAGGATGAGCAGCCTAAATACATAAACTCTCCCGAGACTCTTGTGTTCAAGAAGCACGAGGAGCTCTACGGCCTTAACTTCGCCATGCTTGCCATGCGCAAGGAGGGGTTCTGTTACATAGTGGAGGGCTATATGGATGTCATAGCCATGCACCAGGCCGGCATAGAGAATGTGGTGGCACCGCTGGGGACAGCCCTTACCGAGACCCAGGCGGCCATAATAAAACGCAATGCGCCCCGGGTAGTGCTGCTCTTCGATGGAGATGCAGCCGGTGTCAAAGCGGCAGAGCGTGGAACCTTCATCTGCGAGAAGGAAGGACTTATCTGCGATATAGTGAAACTGCCCGGCGATAACGATCCTCAGGAAATTCTTAAAAAAAATGGACCCGAGGCGTTGCATAATTGCTTAAAATATCCTATAAATTGCTTTGATTTTATATTGGAAAACAGCCTGCGGAATCTTGACCTTTCCCGCTCCCAGGGTATCATGGCACTGTACAGCCGTGTCTTTCCCCTGATTGATCTTTCAGACTCCGAGGTGCGCAAAGAACAGCGTCTTAAGGCACTTGCCGATAAGATAAATGCCGATTATAAGTCGGTTTATAACGACTACAGCAAGAGAAAAGGGGGTGTGGGTCAGGATTTTAACAGTGTCACAGCTGTTCAGGAAAACAGAATTTCATCGGAGCTTTTCCTGCTTCTTGCAGTAATGGCCAACAGCAGCTATTTTGAGCTTGTCAGAAATGAGCTTACTGCCGATGATTTCTATGACAGCCGGGCACGGGATTTGTTCATCACTATGGAAGAATGCTTTAGAAATGGAGTTTTCTCAGAGGATGTGATATTGAATCACCTTGAGAACGAAAAACTCAAAGAGATTATTATACAGAAGCTCTCTTCCGACGAATTCAAGCTTAATCCTGAATCTATCATCAAAGACAGCATACGGAACGTCCAGATGAACAACCTGGTGATAAAGAGGCTCAGGGTGGAAAGGATGATCCGCAAGGCAGCTTCGGAACAGGATTCTGTGCCGGAGGATCTTATTGCAGACAAGCGGTTTTATGACGACGAAATTGAAAAATTAAAAGGGATGAGAAGTTAATGACAGAGTTGCAGAACGATCCTGCTGTTAAAAAGATTATCGAGTATGGCAAAAGCAAGAAGCACATCACCTATGATGAGCTGAATGATCTTCTGCCCAGCGAGATGAGCTCTTCTGACAAGATTGATGAGATTATCGAGATTCTTGAGAAGAACGATATCACTCTGGAAGAGTCGGAAGATGATTTTGACGAAGAGGAAGATGATGAGGATGACGAAGAGAAATCATCCAGCATGTCAGCCGACGATAAAGATGGCATTGTGGATGACCCTATCCGGCTTTATCTCCGGGAGATCGGAAAAGAGACCCTTCTTACTGCAGAGCAGGAGGTTATTCTCTCCAAGCAGATGGAAGAGGGTGGAAATATCCTTAAGCGGGTCATAAGTCATTCCGGAATTATTATTCCTGAAGCCTACAGGCTGTCTCAGAAGGTATTCTCCAGGTCAGATGCAAACGAGCAGAACATGACCAAGAAAGAGATTTCTGACCTTATGGCCGAGCGGCGCAGGCTTAATCAGTTCTATAAAGAACCTCTAAAGGATGTTCTTTCTTCGCTTAAATCCTATATGGAGCAGAAGAACAAAATCCTGAGCCTGGGTGGAAATGTCCTGGAGGACGAGTCTCTCAGACGGAAAGCCAAGACTATCATGAACCACCTGAAGAATATGGATCTTCAGCAGGAGGAGATTAACCGGCTTTCAGAGATGTTTATCGAGACTTCCCATAAGATTGACCGGTATATCACCGAGCAGCAGCGGATAGAGAAAAGCCTTGGAGTGACCAGCCCGGCAGAGCTCCGCACCTTGGGCCGCAGCCTTGCCACAGCATCAAAGCGGCGTGCTATAGAGGAGAAACTTGGATTCCCGGCTGAAGATATCAAAGAGAAAATCCGTATTATCCAGCTTAACGAGAAGAAGCTCCGGGGCATAGAGACAGATTTTGAGAACTCCATTGACGAGATCATGGCCATGTCCAGAGAGATAGAAGATGGCCTTGAGATGATGAAAAATGCTAAAAACAAGCTTATAAAATCAAACTTACGGCTTGTAGTAAGCATTGCAAAGAAATATACTAATAGAGGACTGCAGTTCTTCGATCTGGTCCAGGAGGGAAACATAGGCCTTATAAAGGCAGTGGAGAAATTCGAGTACCGCAAGGGCTACAAGTTCTCCACCTATGCCACATGGTGGATCAGACAGGCCATAACCAGGTCTATCTCGGATCAGGCCCGGACTATCAGAGTTCCGGTGCATATGATAGAGCAGATCAACAAGGTTGTCCGGGAATCAAGGCAGATGATGCAGCTTCTGGGCAGGGAACCTACCGACGAGGAAGTGGCAGAGCGGCTTGGCTGGGCTGTAAGCAGGGTCAAGGCTGTCAAGAACGTAGCCAGGGAGCCTATATCTCTGGAGACTCCGATTGGAGAGGAAGAGGATTCCCTGCTTGGAGACTTCATCGAGGACAAGGATGTGGAGAACCCGGCTACAAGCACCGAGTTCAAGCTTCTGCAGGAACATGTCCGGGAAGTGCTTGAGACTATCCCTCCAAGGGAGCAGGAAGTTCTTAAGATGAGATTTGGACTGGAGGGTGGATATCCTCTTACACTGGAAGAGGTAGGCCTTTATTTCAATGTTACCCGTGAGCGTATAAGGCAGATCGAGGCCAAGGCGCTCAGAAGACTGCGGCATCCTAAGCGGAGCTGCAAACTGAAAGACTATACTGAGTAAGGAGTAGTTAAATGGGCAAGAAAGTATCAGAAAAGAAAGAGATGACAGACAAGCAGAAAAAAGTTAAAGCCGTTCTTGAGAAGCTGCAGAATCTGCAGGGTCTGCTTGTTCAGCGCTATAAGATAGAGCAGGAGCTGGAGGAGATTCCAAAGGCTATTCTTAAAGATAAAGAAGTTCTTGTCAGACTCAAGAAGCAGCTTGAGGACGAGAGCGAGATTCTGGAAAAACGTCAGAGCAAGGTTAAGGACCTCCGTTTCCAGCTGCATGATGCCGAGGACAAGCGGCTGAACTATGAGAAGAATATGGAAGATGCCAAGACCCAGAAAGAGTATGAGGTCCTGGACAAGGCTATAAAGGAAGCAATCCTGGAAGAGCAGCAGCTCAGGAAAGATCTCCTGAAGGAAGAGAAAGAGACTGCCGAGCAGAGTATGAGAGTGGACAGCCACCAGAAGCTTATTGATGGTCAGGCTGAGGAAATCCGGCAGAAAGAGGAAAAGATCCAGAGCATCAGCGATGCCAAGAAGCAGGAGCTTGGAGCTGTAAAAGCAAAGATCCAGGCTGTCCTCGATAAAGAGAATAAAGAGGAATCTGCAGTTATCGGCGAGGAGCTTCTCTTCAAGTTCGAGCGTATCATCAAGAGCCGTGGAAAAGGTATTGTTTCCGTAGGTGTTCTGGTGGACAAGGATAAGAAGGATAAGGAAGAAGAATCAGAAGATGGCAAGGGAAAGGAGAAAATCAAAGCATTTATCTGTTCCGAATGTCATATGGTGCTCCCGATACAGTTTGTAAACGATGTTCACCGCATGGACTCCATCATGTTCTGTCCATATTGCAGCAGAATCCTGTTCTTTGACGAGAAGATCAACGATCAGTACAGAAATGCAGATATTTCAGAGGGTGAATCCTTCGGTGTATTTGCCGACTCCGGCGATGATGATGACCTGAATTCAATTGATGACTTCGACGAAAGCAATGATGTAATCAATAATGAGGGTGATGACGATGCTGTATTTGAAGATGATGATGCAGTTTTCGATGACGAGACAGCAGAAGAAGAAAATGAACTTCTGAACGAAGAGGGTGCTGAATTCGGCGAGAATCCTGAGGAATTCGACGAGAGCGCCGAAGATGAAGACGAAGAAGATGAGATGTCAGATGATTCAGATGAGGACGAGGATGACGATGATGATTCCGATGCTGACTTTGATGATGATGACGATGACGATGATGACGACGACGAGGAGTAATTAAGAAATTTCAGCAGGTCTTGTTATCGCCTGTGCTGCAATAGTGCAGGAGGAAAGTCCGGGCTCCATAGAGCATGATGCCAGTTAACGGCTGGACGCGCAGTCAGCTGTGCGATAGAAAGTGCCACAGAAAACTACACTGCCTGTCTGGTCTTCCAGGCAGGTGATGGTGAAAAGGCGGGGTAAGAGCCCACCGGGCATCTGGCAACAGGTGCCGCATGGTAAACCTCATCAGGAGCAAAGCCAAAGAGCAGAGAGTTGCTCGCTCTTATCTGCGGGTAGGCTGCTATAGAAATCTGGTGACAGATTTCATAGATAGATGGTAACACAAGACAGAACTCGGCTTATAGACCTGCTTTTATCTTTTTTTGGAGCATAGGGTTTGAAGAAAAAGATTTTTATTGCATCTGCAATAGTGATCGGTCTTTTGATTTTCTTTGCGGGACTGCAGAACCGGACAGTTCATCTTCCTTTCTCGGATGAGGAAGTTTCTTATTCCGACATGTGGGAAAAGAAACAGTATTCCAAAATCATTGAATATGGCAGCACTGTGCTTGAGAAAAATCCTATGGACAGAAATACCCTTATATTCACCGGGTATGCCTACTTCTATCAGGGAATCTCAATCCTGGATATGGATGAGCGCAATTCCTGCATGGAAAAAGCAGTTGTGCTGCTCAGGCAGGCGCTCCTTACCGATGGAAAGGAGAATGCCGATGTTATGTATGTCCTGGGCAAGGCCTATTACCATATGGGATTCTACTACTGCGACCTGGCAATCAAATATCTTGACGGAGCCCTGAAAAAAGGCTGCGACAGCAAGGATATCTATGAGTATCTCGGTCTTGCATATTCCAAGCTGGATATGTCGGATCATGCAGTGGAAAATTTCGAAAAATCCATGGATATCAACCCCTCTGATGTCCTTATCCTTACTCTGGCTCAGGAATATATAAAAGCAGGCAATATGGACAAGGCTGGCTACTATCTGGACAAGGCCGGCACCGACAACGGGGTGCTGAGGGAAAAAAGCCTTCTGCTCCAGGGACAGCGTTATATCGGACTTAAGGAGTTTGATAAGGCTCTTGAGAGCTTATCCAAAGTCCTGGAGCTTAATCCAGGTTCTGCAGATGCCTATTATTATATTGGTGAAGTGTACGAGGCCAAGGGGGAGATGCAGAAAGCAAAGACCCAGTGGCGCAAAGCTTATAATCTGAACCCGGATCATTATAAATCCAAGCTTAAATTATTCAAATAAAAATCAGTCCATATTCCGCAGCTTAAGGGGTATTCCCGCGGCCTTTACTATGTCTGCCATCTGGTGCAGCTCCTGGTTTGTATAGGTCTCCTGTGTAAAACCAGGATCCAGGGTGTGTCCCGGTACATAACCTGCCAGAACGTAACATCTGGCTCCTTTGATCAGTCTGCAGATATCCTGGATATCTTTCATATCCACAATGCCTGGAGCCACTGTGGTGCGGAATTCATGGTCTATACCCGATTTTTTTATTATCTCGATGGAACTCTTGATTTTATCCGGCAGTGCAGGATCCTGCACAGGGGAGAGCATAGGATATTTCTCAGGCACTGTCTTTATATCCATAGCTATAAAGTCAGGCTCAAGGCTCAGGATCCGGTCCGGGAATGTGCCGTTTGTATCTATCTTGAGCAGGTAGCCCATATCCTTGATTGCCTTGGCCAGCTCGCCCAGATCCTCGTGTACAAGGGGCTCGCCACCGGATATGCAGACACCCTGCAGAAGGCCACGCCTTTTCTCAAGGTAAGCAAGAATCTCCTCTATATCCACCAGATCGTCGGCTGTGTTCAGCACCAGTTCCGGGTTATGACAATAGGGACAGCGTAAATCACATCCCGGCAGGAACAGAGCTGCTGCCACCTTGCCGGGATAATTTACCAGAGTTGTTTTAATAAAGCCTGCGCTTTTAATCACGTCAGACAGCCTGAGCTACAGGAGCCTCCAGCTTTGCCTTGATCTCCTTTACACTGTATGCTCTGTAGAGTTCTTTGCCTGCTGCATCGAAGAAGATTACAGTAGGAACTGCGAATACATTGTACTCCCGTGCTTTCTCAAGGCCTTCTGCAGTGTCCACCACATATCCGGTGTGCTTGATCTCAAGCTTCTCCACATACTCTTTAACTGCAGGACAGTTAGGGCATGTCTTCTTTGTGAAGTAGATGAAGGATGCAGGAGCATTTGCATCTGCAGGAGCAGCTGTCTTATCAGCCTTGGCTGCAGCTGCGAAATCAGGCTCAAAGCATACTCTCTGCTTGAACTCAGACTTCTTTCCCTTGTTCCAGTTCTTGACTGCTCTGTAGTATCCTACGATTCTTGTATATACTTCTGTCTCTCTTCCTTTTACATTTGCAAGTTCTTCCTTGCACTCTGCAATCTCTCTGTCGATTGCTTCTACAGTTCTGTTTGCCATTTTATATATCTCCTCTTCAATTATGCATTTACAGCCTTAAGTTCGGCTTTCTCTTTTTCCAATGCCGCAATCCTGCTCTTCAGCATATCCTCCTGCTCCTTCTTGCACTTTTCGCAGGTAAAGTGCTCACCCTGCAGATAGCCGTGAACCGGACATACCGAGAATGTCGGGGTGATGGTGAAGTATGGCAGCTTATAGTTATATGCAATGGATTTAACCAGGTTCTTGCAGCTGTTCCAGTCGTCGATTGCCTCGCCGATAAAGCCGTGGAATACAGTACCGCCGGTGTAGAGCACCTGCAGTGCATCCTGATGATCCAGTGCCTCGAAAATATCTGTTGTGTAGTTTACAGGCAGCTGTGTGGAGTTGGTGTAGTACGGGTCGTCCTCGCCGGATGTGATGATGTCCGGATAGGTCTCCTTGTCGTGCTTAGCCAGCCGGTAGCTTGTGCTTTCTGCCGGGGTTGCCTCCAGGTTGAACAGATCTCCAGTCTTCTCCTGATACTCAGACAGCTTGTTCCGCATGAAGTTCAGAATCTCCACAGCAAATTCCTTTCCTTCTTTTGTGGTTATATCTTTGCCCATGAAGTTCAGGAGACATTCGTTCATACCGCAGATACCGATGGTGGAGAAGTGGTTGTTCAGGTGGTGCAGGTACCGGCGTGTGTATGGGAACAGACCTGTGGTCATAAGGCGGTTGATTACCTTTCTCTTGATAACCAGTGACTGGGCTGCAAGGTCCATAAGGTTTGCCAGCCGGTTGAAGAACTCGGTCCTGTCGCCCGAGAGGTATCCGATTCTCGGCAGGTTGATGGTCACAACACCGATGGAACCTGTGAACTCGTCGGAACCGAAGAGACCGCCGCCCCGCTTTCTGAGCTCTCTCTTGTCCAGCTGGAGACGGCAGCACATGGAGCGTACATCTCCTGGATTCAGGCTGCTGTTGATAAAGTTCTGGAAGTATGGTGTACCGTACTTTGCAGTCATTTCAAACAGAAGCTTTGCGTTTGGAGAATCCCAGTCGAAGCTCCGGGTGATGTTGTAGGTCGGGATAGGATACTGGAATCCTCTTCCGTTGGCATCGCCGTCCAGCATAAGTTCGATGAAGCACTTGTTCACCATGTCCATCTCTTTCTGACAGTCGCCGTAGGTGAAGTTCATCTCCTTGCCGCCTACTACAGCAGGCTTGTCCTTAAGGTCGTCCGGGCATACCCAGTCCAGTGTGATGTTTGTGAACGGTGCCTGGGAACCCCATCTTGATGGTGTGTTCACACCGAATACAAAGCTCTGGAGTCCCTGCTTTACCTCTTTCTCGCTCAGGTTATCTGCCTTGACAAATGGAGCGATGTAGGTGTCGAAGCTGGAAAGAGCCTGGGCTCCTGCCCATTCGTTCTGCATAATACCCAGGAAGTTTACAATCTGCTGGATAAGGGTAAGAAGGTGCTTTGCAGGCTTTGATGTGATCTTGTCAGGAACACCGCCCAAGCCCTCCTGGATCAGCTGCCGCAGTGACCATCCTGCACAGTAGCCTGAGAACATTGAAAGGTCGTGGAGATGGAACTCTGCATTCTTATGTGCATTGGCAATCTCCTCCGGATAGATGTTCTTAAGCCAGTAGTTGGCAGTGATGGTGCCGGAGTTGTGGAGAATAAGTCCTCCCAGTGAGAAATTCACGTTTGCATTCTCATTTACTCTCCAGTCCGACTGTGACAGGTAGCCGTCCATAGTGGAATTTATGTTAAGGAGCATCTTCTGGCTGTCGCGCAGAGCTTCGTGCTGAGCTCTGTAGAGGATGTAAGCCTTTGCGATCTTAGGCACAGACTCCATCATCACCATCTCGACGATGTCCTGAATCTCTTCTACTGCAGGTGCGGAGTTCGGGTGGCGTCCTGCCATGAACTCTCTAAGTTTATCTTCTGTCTTCTCTGTAAGGCGTTCTGTAAGCTCCTTGTCCTCCATCCCCTGGACTGCTGCAACAGCCCGTCCGATGGCGCTGGCAATCTTCCATCTGTCGTACTTCTCGATGGAACCGTCACGCTTTACAATTCTCTTCACCACAAATGGTGCTGCTGGTGTTTCCTCAGACTCAAGCTGCAGGAACTCTTTCCAGTCATTGCTATTCTCAAAAGCCATATTCCCTCCCTTGTCAGGCTTTTCCACTCAGCTTCTCTATCTCTTTTACGAACTCATCTACGCTGTTAAATTTCTTATATACAGAAGCAAACCGTATATACGCAACCTTGTCCAGCTGGAAAAGGTGCTGTAAAACCAGCTCTCCCAGCTCCTCTGTAGAAATACTGGCTGAGTTCTTGCTCCGGTAGTACACTTCATCCTCAATATTCCGAAGTGCTGCCTGAAGCTGTTCCTCGGTCACCGGCCGTTTCTCCAGGGACTTGCGTATTCCCCTCTCAATTTTTGCCATGTCAAAGAGCTCAACTCCCTTGTTCCGCTTGGTCACGGTAAGGGGATTCTCTTTTATATGCTCATAGGAGGTGAATCTGCCATGGCATGACAGGCATTCCCGCCGTCTTCTGATAGCAGAGCCATCCACATTCTGCTTGCTCTCAACCACTTTGTCGTCTATACTTCCGCAGTACGGGCACTTCATGTCAGCTCATCTCCATATTGATATCGACAATTGACCACCATATATTTAGGGGTAAAAAGCGATTTTTTTCAAAATATCACATTATATCTTGAAATTCAACCCTTTTTTTAACATTTATACATAATTTTTTATTATAGGTTATTTTAATATAATTTCCCCTGGTTAGCATTCCTATTGCCTCCTGTATTTCTTTCTCATCCCAATGGGAGAGCAGACCCCAGCTTTTATACCGGTATAACCCTTTCTGGATGTTTTCCGGGGAAAGATTTCCTTTTAATATAGAAGAGATCTTCTGAGCCGTGATATGCCTGTTATTCCTGCGTGTCAGATCCAGTATCCCGGCAAGCCCCTCCGGCTTTGTCAACTTTTTATCGCATACATCACAGCCGGTGCACAGCTGGCTTTCGTGTTCAAGGATGTGGAGCAGTGCCTTGCGGCGGCAGGTGGTGCCAGTGAATATATTGTAGAGTTCGGTGCGGCGGCGTGCATCGGGGGAATCGGGGGCGGCCGGTTGTTCTGGCACAAAAGGTACCAGAGCAATGGCATAGGCCTGCTTCCTGTCCCTGCCGCCCCGGCCCGATTCCTGCAGGTAGGCCTCGGCCGAGGAGGGGAGGTCTGCATGGATCACGGTGCGTATATTGCTCTTGTCCACTCCCATGCCGTAGGCGCAGGTGGCAACCAGCACCCCGCCTGCCGATGCAAAGAACAGATCTTCTATCTTTTTCTTCTCCTCCCGGGAAAGTCCTGCATGGTAGAACCAGACATCCTGGTCCTTCAGGTGCTTTTTCAGGCGGCTGGCTGTGATCTCTGTCCCCTCCCGGCTGGAACAGAAGACTATAAGTGGCTTTTCAGCCTCCTGCACCGCCTTAAGGAGGGCAGCATCCTTGGAAATGTAGGGAATAGCGTCATAGCGTATATTGGGCCGGTCCGGGTCGGCTCTGATTATGTTAGGCTGAAGGCCGCCGAATATGATTTCGGCAAAACGGTCAAGTATCTCCCTGGAGGCAGTGGCTGTGAAAGCAGTGGTGACCCTTGGCCGGAGATTGGCCACAATCTGCCCCAGCTGCAGGTATGCGCTGCGGAATGTGTCTCCCCACTGGCTTACAGTATGGGCCTCGTCTATCACCACATGGAAAATGCTGCCCTTTTTCACCCGTTCCAATACTCCGGGAGCAAGCAGTATCTCCGGGTTTGCTATGACTATCTTCACTTCTCCGTTTTTTATCTGTTCAAAGGATTTGGCTTTCTCTTCCTTTGTAAGACCACCCCTTAGAATCAGGGAAGGAATGCCGGCACTGTCCAGCCTCCGCTTCTGGTCTGCCATAAGGGAGAGGAGGGGGAATATGATAAGAGTTATTCCCTCTGTCAGGAGAGCTGGGAGCATAAAACACAGGGATTTGCCTGCTCCGGTAGGGAGTATGACGATCTGTGCCGGGTTGTTCTCCACCGGGTCTTTTGCACAGTCCAGAATGTTGGATATGGCAAGTCTCTGGTATGGGAACAGGTATGGTATGCCGAAGTGCTCCTTCGCCACCTGGTTCAGATAATCTTTTTCCTCCTGCATATGTGCCTCCATCCTCTAATACACAGAAAAAGATTATTTTGCTTCAATTTTTGCCGCACAAATTTCAAAAAACTTGATATGCCTTTTGCTGGGTTCGGGTTATCGCTAATAATTTTTGAACTTTGTTACGCCATGGGTGGGGTGGCGTTAGGGGTCCGATGTTTAACTATGATTTTGATTAGATCAAGTATCATTTTAATGTCATCTTCAGAGAGCTTTTCAAAGCTGGCAAAAATATTACTGTATTCCTTGTTTTCTGCAGCAACTTTCTTCAAGATAGCAAAACCAGATTCCATATAAGTTTTATCTTTTCCAGAAATAAGATATTCCATACTTACCTGTAATACTTGGGCAATCTTATAGGCATAGTCTATAGGAGGTAGAGATTCTCTTGAGCTAAGATAGTTTTCGATAGACCTTTTGGGAATTCCAGTCTTGTATGCCAGTTCTTTTACCGGCATACCCTGGTAGTCAAGTTCTGATCTTAAATTCTTCCTAAAACTTGTTTCCATAAAAATATAATACCCCAAACAAGGTGTTTTTACCTTGACAACACCTCAATTAAATGGTATATGAAAATACTATACGCTAATCGGAGTATTAAACTATTTTTGATACTTCAAAAAAACATCATAAAAGGAGAAATATATGGAAAGAACAAAAGCAATAGTAATGCTTTGTATAGTTGCTTTGCTTATTGCCAGCTGTGGGACTACAGCCAAGGCGACAAACCCAGAGCCGGCACCAGCTGCAGCACCTGCTCCAGCAGTGACACAACCAGCTGCAAATCCTGCCATCCCGCAGACTGTGATAATCGACTATAAGAACAAAGCTTTTGGAGCTCCGATGCCGGAATGGTTCATGGATGCCCTCCAGGATGACTATGACTCTTTCAAGGAGAAGTTCAACTGTCAGGATGCAACTGTATTTAAAATTGAAGGAAAAGGAGCGAACTTGGAGCTGGTTCAGAGCTGGCTTCAGAATGCAGAATTCAATTATCAGATTGCATCATCCCTCCAGACTTTAGTTGAACAGCGGTTCAGCGGAGTTCTTTCCAACAAAGAGAAGACTCAGAAAGCTATTTATGCATCTACCACAAAAGCAAAGTTTGCCGGTTTCCAGAAAAAGACTGATTTCTGGGCACAGCAGCGGATTATTGACAACGTAAAAAATACAGTTAAAGACGAATATAACGTCGTACAGTTCTATACTATAAATAAAGAGCTCTATGAAAAGCTCCTCAGCAACTATCTGGACACTATCATCAAAGACTTTGACTCAGCAGACCAGAAGAAGGCCGAAGCAATGGCAGACGACCTTGCAAAGGAACTGTCCAACACTGATCTGAGCAGCGAAATAAGCAGATGAAAAAGATAATCTGTATATTTCTGCTTGCTATATTTGCAATCTGCCCCAGGTTTGCGAAAAAAGTGAACAGGGTGGATGCTGATAAGCAAGTAGACCTAAGTGGTAAGTGGAATGATACGGATGCACGAATTGTATCGGAAAGTCTTAT
>CADAEX010000001.1 GCA_902787125.1 uncultured Spirochaetaceae bacterium | reverse complement strand
AGAGATTCAGAGATTGTGCTCTGGGAAAGAGAGGAATAATCGTCAATGCAGGATGAGGTTATCTGGCAGCCATATATTCCGATTGGATGAGATACTCCATGGAACTGGATGAAACCTTTCTCAAGGCGCCCGATATAAACTGTTCCATAGAATCCTGTGCCTCGGATAAGGCTTGGATCAAAAGGACGCTTTACCTGAATCTGCTTCCAGTTCTCGGCCCAGCATCCATTATTTTCAAGAATTTTTACTTCTTCATCTTTCAAATGTGTAGAATTATTATTAAATTTTTTTAAATTAAATTTCGAAAAAATACCGCTGTCAGGATATCCGACATTAAAATAGCAATGACTGTTTTTCTTCTCTCTCATACTGTTATCCTACCATGGAATACAACTTTTTTTCCATAAAAATCTGTGACAATCACATCAACACTGTTTTCACCGGGCTTAAGCTTAATATCGGGGAATGTAAATGCCCCCTGCCGGCCATACAGCACTCTATATTCAAAGCCCTCCCGCTCCAGTGCCAGAGTCTCTCCCCTACGCTGAATTGTCCTGAATCCAAGAGTGCTCACCACCTGTCCATCCACAGAAATCTGCACCTTGCAAAGTCCCATAAGCTCCTTATCAGACATATATACACTCAGCATACCGGTCTTAGAGTCATAGGAAAGGTCCTTGACCTGCGGAAGTTCAGATTTCTTAATTTTTTCAGTCATAAGGAGCGGATTGATATACCGTTCCATCTCCAGGTCATAGACTTCAAAATGGAGGACTCCTTCTTTTGTCTTACCAAGAAGCTGACCCCGCTCCACATGGACATTCCTTGCCAGAGCCTCCGATACAGCAACACCTGAATAGATAGTAAGCATGGAATCATCATGGGCTAAGGCGATGAGATCGGAGCTATAGTAGAGAACCTCGCCGTCTTCCGAGGCAATGACATCCCGGGTCCGGATATCTATTCCCGTATTGAGCTCTCCCTTGACCGCTGCTCCGAAAGAAGCAGTCATCCTGCCGTCAGGAGCCGGAGAATCAAAGGCGGTCAATAAGGATACGGTCATAATAAAACAGAAGATAAGGATCAGATTTCTCATATCACTGCTCCGTCACCCTTAAATTCCTGATGTCTTCCCTGCCGTCATACAGGGCCGAAGCAACCAGACTGCCGTTGTAAAGGAAAATGCGGATATGGTCGCCTGTCTCATCAGCCGATACAACCCAGACATACTCCTGCTCAGGGTCAAAAGCCACATCCTTCAGAGTTCCGCTGAATGACATGGAATAAAGATTGAATGTGGTCATATTCAGCACCGAAAGCCCTGCTGTGTCCTCAAAAAGCAGTATATTGCCCGAGAATGCAAGAAAAGGGGTGCGCCGCACATCATCTGCAAGGTTGATCCTGCGGGACAGATTCCAGCCCTCCTGCTTCTTCTGATACACATAGAGGCTCCTTGGATATAAGCCGGCTATAGCAGCAAGATATTCACCATCATCCGAGGCGGCAACTGCATAAATTGTCTTATATTTACTCTGAGTCATGATCTCAAGAGGTCTGCCGTCGACAAGAAGAGTTCCATCCAGAAATCCAGAGGCAATAAAGTCTTTATTGGAATAATTGCATGTCATGACCATTCCGGCAGGCTGCTGGACAGAATAGGAAGAAGGAACCCGGGGCCCAGTCTTTGTACCATGGGCCGATTGGATAAAATACCGGTCAGATCCCCCTTTTATGGGAAAAAGAAAAGAAAAGAGGAGAAAAAATAGAGGAATAAAAAGAAAAAATTTCTTTTCCATGTATCAATTTTATAATACTGATAATATACTGTCAATGAAGGACAATAATATGAAAGACAAGGAAAAACTGATATCAGAGGCATCCAATGCCGCTCTCAGAGCCTATGCCCCTTACTCAAAGTTCCGGGTGGGAGCTGCTGTGCTTGCAGACGACGGGACAATCTACACCGGGGTGAATGTGGAGAACCGCTCCTACGGCCTTACAATCTGTGCCGAGCGGAATGCAATTGCCCATGCAGTGGCCATGGGAATGAAGTCGATAAAAGCTGTGGCAATCTATTCGCCAGATTCTGCAGATCCACTTCCTCCCTGCGGAGCCTGCCGGCAGGTAATAACAGAGTTCTCTGCCCCAGATGCTGCAGTTATATGCTGCGGAAGCAAAGGTAAAGCTGTTGAGATTCCTGTTTCTGAGCTCTATCCTATGGATTCCCTGCATGATCTGAAAAAAAATTGAATTATTTTGTAACTGTCATAAGGGAGAGTTGTTTACTAAGTACAAAGCGATAAAAAACTAAAAAGTTTTCTTCCAAATAATTCAATGTTAACCTGCTGGTTCTCTCTCCTTTTCCAGCAGGTTTCTTTTTGCCTGAAATCTGAAAGACATTCAGAAAAATTAATCAAAAATTTGTAACTTGAAATTCACTGGACGGTTTGGTTTATGAAAGATGTGAAATCTTTTCATAAACCTCCTTTTATGTGTATCCTGCCGGCACCTTTTCCCCGTCTGAAGCCGGCAGGATTTTTTTTGAAACAATTTTAATCAGAAGAAAGAATAATAGCTTTTGAGAACTGGGGTATCGTTTTTCTCAAATTCAAGGGCTTCTTTTGCCAGGTCCTTGCCCAGCCGCACCCCTTCCTGGTCGTAGGAGTTTATATTCCACAGGAATCCCTGGAACATCACCTTGTTCTCGAAATGGGCAAAGAGAGCTCCTAAATTCTCAGGTGTAAGCCTGTCTCCGAAGAGCAGAGAGGTGGCCCTGTTCCCCGGGATGCATTTATTGATATCAGAGCTGGAGCGGCCGTCTGCAAATGCTGTGATCTGGGCAGCCAGGTTCGCATCCAGCTTTGCCTGCGAGCTTGAGCCTCTGTACTGTACATCAGTTCTGTACTGACTGTGCTTAAAGCCTATGAACTCAACCGGCATCTCAACCTTTCCCTGATGAAGCTGCTGGAAGAAGGAGTGCTGGCAGTCGGTTCCCACCGAGGCAAATATCACAGGACAGGTGGCATATCTTGCCGGTTTACCGTTGCTCTCCATATAAAGCTGCTGCAGGTGGAGCACAAAGGGGGCCAGGGAAGCAGAATATGGAATCACAGCCTCCACCGGGATATTCCTGATATTGACATCTATCACCTCAAGGAGGGCATCCATAAGAGCCCCGTTCTCCCCCACCTTCCCGTTCAAAGCCAGGATATCGCTGCTGTGGGCACCGGACAGGAACCGGCTGAAGATATCCTTTCCGAAAGCTGCAGAAATAAGAACACCGGCACAGGCGCTGGTGGATGAGAAACGGCCACCCACAGAATCGTCAATGTGGAATGAAGCCAGGAACTGCTTCCCGTCATCCAGCGGAGAGCCTGAGGCAGTCACAACTGCTGTCTGCTTTCTCACATCCACTGCCGGGCAGTTCTTACGTAAATATTCTTCTACAAATGCATAGTTGGTAAGGGTCTCAAGGGTAGTGCCGCTCTTGGTCACAAGAATGAACAGTGCAGTCTCCGGGTTTATTCCTGAAAGGACAGAGACAGGCTCATCCGGGTCTATGTTGGATATGAACTCGGCCCTGAGTATCGGCGATACCTTCTCTGCCCGGCAGTAGCCAAGGAGCCCCTGGTAGACAGCCTTGGGACCGAGCCCTGAGCCGCCTATGCCTATCTGCACCACTGTATCAAACTTTTTGCCGGTGCTGCCTCTTAAAGCGCCGGAACGGATCTGGTCAGAAAAGGCAAAGAACTTTTCCTTCTCCCGGGCATAGAACTTGCCGCAGGCAGCTGATTCATCAGAGACAGGCAGACCGGAAGTCCCGCGGCACAGATGGTGCATCACTGCCCGGTTCTCCCCTTTATTGGCTATGCCGCCGGCAAGGAGATCCCGGTATTTTGCTATGCACTCCTGCTCGTCTGCAAGGCTCTGGCAGAGCTCCACAAGCTCAGGGGTCATCCCTTTTCCAGCATAGCTGAAGGAAATGTTTTTCCCCGCAGGGGCAACATATTTCTCAACTGCTTCGGGAGTAAGGAGCTTCTTGAGCTCCGGTTTTCCCTTGTAATAGGCGCACAGCTTTCTGTAGGCTTCTGTTTCCGTCAGGTCAAAATAGTTCATCTCTGATAGACTTAATTCCTTTTGATAAATATAATATATCTATCGGAGTTTTTGTCAAATTAATTAAATTCTATGGGAAACAATGGGAAAAACCGTAACTTCATCTACTATCTTCTCATTCTTATAACCATCCTGTTCTGGAGTTCCACCTTTGTCTCGACAAAGATACTGCTTAATGACTTCAAGCCCATAGACCTCTTTGTATATCGTTTTATTCTTGCATACCTGCTGACTATTCCATTCTATCCCCATTTCCATAAGCCGGAGTCACTTAAGACCGAACTTCTGCAGGTTGCACTTGGAATAACTGGAGGATCTCTCTACTTCCTGGGGGAATCCTATGCCATAAAATACTCCACCCCTTCCAATGTAGCCATCATAGTGGCAACAGCCCCTCTGGCCACCATATTTCTGGCCAGCCGTTTTCTCAAGAGCGAGAAGATAACAAAGCAGATAACAATGGGAGGTCTTATTGCACTGGCAGGAGTATTCATGGTGGTCTACAACGGAATTGCCATGCCATATATCCAGCCTATAAGCTGTCTGCTTGCACTTGTCTCGGTGGTATCCTGGGGCTTTTACTCCATAATCCTCAAGTTGGTGGACAGCAGATATCCAACTGTCTACATAACACGGAAGACATTCTTCTGGGCAGTGGTGACTATCCTGCCCCTCTACTTCCTTACAAAGGCTCCTTTTGAACCCAGACTCTTCCTCAAGCCGGAAAACGCCTTCAATCTCCTTATGCTGGCTTTCTTTGCCTCAACCATGGCCTATTACATCTGGGGAAAAGCCACACTTGCCCTGGGGGCGGCCAAGACAAACAACTTCATATATATGATTCCCCTCTTCACCCTTATAGAGTCCTCCATAATACTTGGGGAGCCGTTCAGCATCTATGCGGTGCTTGGTGCAGTGCTTATCCTGAGCGGAGTTGTCATTGCCGAACTTGCCCGGAACACAAAATAAATATTTTTAAATACTATCTTGTTTTTTCCTTATAAAGCCAGTACAATAAGTCCAAACGCTATAAGAGGCAATAAGGAATATGACTTTCAAAGAGATTGTTGAGCATATCAGCTGCGAGATAATAAACAAAGGCAATGATTTTGATACAGCTGTTATTGAGAATGTTTCTGCCGGAGACATGATGAGTGAAGTTCTGGTTGGAGATGAAGATAACAGAATATTGGTTACGGCCCTTACAACTGACCAGGTGGTACGGACTGCCGACATTGTGGAAGCCCGCGGAGTTATCCTTATAAATGGCAAACGGCCCCAGACTTCCATGAAGACACTGGCAGAGGAATCTGGGCTGACCCTTATTTCCACCAAGAACAATATGTTTACTACCTGCATCGAATTGGGGAAATTGCTTGGGAAGTGTAAATAATCTTCTTTTCGTAAACGATTCTCACGAAGTTATTCTTGAGAGCATCTACACCGTCAGGGTCAAGGAGGCTATGAATGCCAACCCTATGAAGGTAGCTCCTGACGATACTATGCGCTCAGCAAAGAATATCATGAGGGATAACGGCCTTACCGGACTTCCTGTTGTAGATGGGAACAGACTGGCAGGAATCTTAAGTCTTTATGACATCATGGCCTGCTATGACAACGGCAACCTGGACGAGAAAGTAAGCAAGTACATGTCCAGGGATGTGATTCTGCTGGAAGAGGATATGCCTATATCCTTCGCCATCAACTATTTCAATAAATTCAAATTCAGACGGTTCCCGGTAATAAACAAGAACAAAGAGCTCACCGGCATGATAACGGCCCGTGACCTTACTGCCGCCATGCTTAACAATATCAACAAACAGCTGCAGAAATATGACAAGCTCAATATGCGCTTAAGCGACCCGGACCCTTCCGATATAAGACCTGATACAGTGATCTACCGTCAGTTCATAGTCCACAAGTACGACTTTGAGAATGCCGGAAAGGTCACCTCCGAGATCAAGAAGATCCTCAAGGAACGGGGAATAAAGCAGAGTATAATCCGACGTGTCTCCATAGCGGCCTATGAGCTGGAGATAAACCTGGTTGTCCATTCCGACGGCGGTGTCCTTATATTCCAGCTTCTGCCCGATGCAATAATGATAAAGACCCAGGACAAGGGGCCCGGCATACCAGACCTGGAGAAAGCTCTCACCGACGGCTTCTCCACAGCCAGCGAATGGATAAGGTCCCAGGGCTTCGGCGCAGGAATGGGTCTTCCGAATGTAAAGAGAGTCAGCAATGACTTCCAGATAGCTTCCGACGTTACAGGTACGGAAGTAAAAATAAAAATCAATTTAGGGAACGAAGAAGATGAAAGTAAGTGATTTAGAAGCACTGGGTTATACCAGAGAGACAAAGAATGAGATGGAAGATTTTGAAATCAAGGCTGGATACACCGGCGACCTCTTGAGCGATGTCATGGCAAATGCCCCATCCGATTCCATCCTTATCACCATCCAGGCACACAAGAACACTATCGCTGTGGCTACACTGGCTGGAATCAGGGCTATACTGGTCTGCAACAAGCGTGCTATCCCTTCAGACATGATCGAAGCTGCCAACGATAACGACGTAGCTCTCTTCAAGACAGCCGAGACCCAGTTTGAGGCATCTGCAAAAGTTGCTGAAAAAATGAAGGACTGATGCTGGTCAGAGCCGATTTCCATATTCATTCCTGTGTATCCCCATGTGCCTCGCTGGAGATGTCACCTGCCGCCATTGCGGAAAAGGCAAAGGAGAAAGGGCTTGACCTGGTGGCCCTCACCGACCACAACACAGCCCTGAACTGCCCTGCATTCAAGGCAAACTGTGCCCAGCAGGGACTCTGGAGCCTCTACGGCATGGAGGTCACCTCCAGCGAGGAAGCACACCTCGTGTGCCTGTTCGAAGATGTGGAGACAGCACTTGAATTCTCCGAATTTGTCTATAAATATATGCCTGATATTGAGAACAAGCCCGAAGTCTTCGGCGATCAGGTCTACGTGGACGAGAATGAGGAGATTCTTGGGGAAGTCGAGAAGTACCTGGGCAACGCCAGCGGCCTTTCCATAGATGATGTCCGGGAAGAGGTGTTCTTCCGCAACGGTCTTTTCATCCCGGCCCATGTGGACAAGCCTGTCTTTTCCATAGTATCCCAGCTGGGGTTCCTCCCCGATGCCACATATACTGCCATCGAGGTATTCAATCCGGCCAACGCCAAGGACTATGCAAAATACCCTGTCATATCCGACTCCGATGCCCACTACCTTGATGATGTGGCAAAGAAGCAGCTCTACATTGATGTAGAGGAGAAAAGCTTCGCAGCACTCCGTGACAGCCTCCAGAACAACAGAATAGTTCTGAAATAAATTATATAAAGGAGAAATTAAATGCAGAGATTTACTAACCCAAGAGACATTTACCATGGTAAGGGAGCGCTTGAGGCGCTTAAGACACTGGAAGGAAAAAGAGCTATCATATGCGTCGGCGGCGGAAGCATGAAGAAATTCGGGTTCCTGGACCGGGCACAGAAATATCTGGAAGAAGCTGGAATGAAGGTTACTCTCTTCGAGGGAATCGAGCCTGATCCATCAGTAGATACAGTAATGAAAGGCGCTGCTGTCATGCAGGAGTTCAAGCCTGACTGGATTGTGGCAATCGGCGGAGGCTCCCCTATCGATGCCGCAAAGGCAATGTGGATTAAATATGAGTATCCAGAGACAACATTCGAGGACATGTGCAAGGTATTCGGCCTGCCGAAGCTGCGCACAAAGGCTAAGTTCTGTGCTGTATCATCCACTTCCGGAACAGCTACAGAAGTTACAGCATTCTCAATCATCACCGACTACCAGAAAGGTATCAAATACCCTATCGCAGACTTCCAGATCACTCCGGATGTTGCAATTGTAGACCCTGATCTGGCAGAGACTATGCCAAAGAAACTGGTTGCCCACACAGGAATGGATGCTCTTACACACGCAATCGAGGCTTATGTATCCACAGTCCACAGCGACTTTACCGACGCACCTGCAATCCATGCCATCGAGATGATCCAGAGAGATCTGGTTGACTCCTACAACGGCGACATGAAGGCTCGGGACAACATGCACAGCGCACAGTGTCTTGCCGGAATCGCATTCTCCTCCGGACTTCTGGGAATTGTACACTCCATGGCCCACAAGACAGGAGCTGTCTTTGCAGACCTGGGAGCACACATCATCCATGGTGCGGCAAACGCAATGTACCTGCCTAAAGTTATTGCTTACAATGCAAAGAACCCTGAGGCAAAGAAGCGCTATGGCGTAATCGCAGACTACATGAAGCTGGGCGGAAAGAATGACGATGAGAAGGTAGCAGCCCTCATCAAATACATCAGAGGTTTCAACGACAAGCTGAACATCCCTCACTGCATCAAGAACTACGGCGCAGACAGCTACCCTGTCGAGCAGGGCTTTGTTCCTGAGGATGTATTCCTCAAGAGACTTCCGGATATTGCAAAGAACGCTCTCCTGGATGCCTGCACAGGTTCAAACCCAAGACAGCCTAACCAGGCAGAGATGGAAAAGCTTCTCAAGTGCTGCTACTACGACACAGAAGTAGATTTCTGATATGGAACTGAGAGATAAGAAAGGACTGACGGAGGAGGAATTTCTCCGTCAGTATAATTCTGACAAGTATCCAAAGCCTTCTCTTACTGCAGACAATGTGCTGTTTTCTGTCAGCAGAGAGTTTGGACTTGAGGTTCTGCTCATCCAGAGAAAAGGGCATCCTTTCATGACCCGCTGGGCATTCCCGGGCGGTTTTGCCGACAAAGGCGAGACTCTGGCCCAGACTGCTTACCGGGAGCTTCAGGAGGAGACAGGCCTTACTGGAGTGAGCTCTGCCCTTCTGGGGGTCTACAGCGCACCTGGACGGGATCCTAGGGGCTGGGTGGTATCTGCCGCCTACTACACTGTGGTAGACAGGAGCAGGCTTGAAGTAAAGGCAGGAGATGATGCTTCGGATGCAGAATGGTTTTCAGTATCCTTCTCTGATAAAGGGCTTGAGACTGTAGAGAACAGCACCATAAAGCTGAAAAAGGACAGCAGGGGCTGTTTCCTGGCTTTTGACCACGATCAGATATTACTTGATGGCTGCAGGGCTGTGTCAAATATTTTTCCAAAAATAAGTTGACACAAAGTCCCTATTTAATTAATATACAACCATCATTCCCCTGTAGCTCAGCCGGTAGAGCGGGTGGCTGTTAACCACTAGGTCGGCAGTTCGAGTCTGTCCGGGGGAGAAAAAGGCTGCAGCAATGCAGCCTTAATTTTTTATTTATAAATTGGGGTGGGATTCCTAGGAATCTCTGAGATTATACCCTTTGACCTGATCCAGGTAATGCTGGCGTAGGAAAACCGTACCATCTCCACCCCTTTTCCGGAGGTAGTATGAAAAAGATTCTGGTTTCAGTTTTGTGTCTCATCTGTGCAGCATCAGCATTTGCCGGCGCTTCCAAGGAAAAGGCTTCTTCTGATGCACCTGTACTTGTGGTCTATGCCACAGACTCCTTCCTTTCCGAATGGGGACCCGCCCCGGTGGTTTTTCCCAAGTTTGAGGAAAAGTTCGGAATCAAGATTGAGCAGCGCCAGGGAGGCAGTGCAGGCGAGATTGTTAATCTGGCAATAATGGAGAAAGGAAAGACAGGAGCCGACATCATAATCGGAGTTGACAACAACCTTCTCTCCACCGTTCTCAAGAACGACTTGTTTGTTCCTTACAAACCTGCCGGAATAAAGAATGTCAAGAAAGAGCTTATCTTTGACAGCAGCTATCATGTGATCCCTTACGATTACAGCTTCTTCGCATTAGTATATGACAGCAACAGGATAAAGAATCCGCCGAAGAACCTGGATGATCTTCTCGACCCTAAATATAAGAAATCCCTTATCATCATGGATCCCAGGACATCAAGCCCCGGGCTGGGATTTCTTATGTGGACTGTCAAGTGCAAGGGAGAAGGCTACAAGGAATACTGGAAGAAACTTATGCCTAACGTGCTTACTGTATCTTCCAGCTGGAGCTCCGGTTACGGCCTTTTCACCAGCGGCGAGGCACCTATGGTCACAAGCTACACTACAAGCCCTGCCTACCATGTGGAATATGATAAGGACGAGCATATAAAGACTGTGCTCTTTGAGGAAGGCAACTATATGCAGACCGAAGGAATGGGAATTCTTAAGGATGCCCCCCACATGGATGCGGCAAAGAAGTTCATGGACTTTGTCCTGACCGAGGATTTCCAGAATGAATTGGCTCTTACCAACTGGATGTACCCTGTAATAGAGACAAAGCTGCCAGACTCTTATAAGAGTGCTCCTGTCTCTGACAGACCGCTTCTGCTTAAGGCAGATGAAATAGACAAGAATCTTGACAGCTGGCTTAACGGCTGGCTCGAGAGCACTATGGCTAAATGAAAGAGAACAGACTTTTACTCCTGCTGCTGTTCATAGTCCCCTTCCTGCTTCTGCTGGTCTTCTTTTATGTGCCGGTGATCAATGTTTTCATCACCGGTTTTTCCAAGGAGGGGCTTAAATCTGTACTGACTGACAGCTACTGCAGGAGTATATGCCTTTTCTCGCTGAAGCAGGGTGTACTGAGCACCCTGCTCTCTGCCGCAATAGGCTTTCCTGGGGCATATATACTGGCCCGGTATACATTCCGGGGGAAGAACTTCATAAAGGCTCTTATAACAGTGCCCTACGTACTGCCCACTATCGCGGCAGTGCTGGGAATTGTCCTTTTGATAGGTAACAACGGTATCGTCAACCGGGCCCTCATGGCCCTGTCGGGCGCAGAACAGCCGCCACTGCGCCTGCTCTACAGCATGAAGGCCATACTCATAGCCCACACCTTCTACAACATCCCGCTCTTTATACGATTTGTATATCCGGTGTGGGAGAATATACCTGTATCTCTCTACGAGGCAGGCAAAAGCCTGGGAGCAGGCAGGTGGCGGCTGTTCAGGACAGTCACCTGTCCTTGGCTGCTGTGTGCCATAACAGCAGCCTGCGCCCTTATATTTGTACTCTGCTTCATGAGTTTCTCCATAGTGCTGGTGCTGGGAGGAGGTCCTCAGTACTCAACAATGGAGGTGGAGATATACAAGCTTGCCCGCACCACATCCAATATTACAAAAGCCTGTGCGCTGGGAGGCATAGAATCCCTTATAACCCTGCTTTTCATCGCAGTATATACTGCCGCAGGGCATCAGAAGAGCAGCTATCCGGCCCCTGCAGGAAAGCACGGAACTGTGCCGGCAAAAAAGCTTTCATTGCATCACTTCCCTGCTCTCCTCTACATATTTTTCCTGATTCTCTATATTGCCATGCCTATGGTGACCATTGCCCTGAATTCCCTGACAGGAAAAAGCGGATGGGGAAAGGAAAACAGCCTTACTTTAAAATGGTACCGGGCCTTTACACAGCCGGTCATGTACAACCCGGTGCTTAACACTATATTAATAGCTGTCGCCACCGTGATATGTGCAATAATACTTTCCCTGATCATCTCTGCTGTAATATCCAGATGGCCCAAGGGAGCATTCCTGATTCAGATTTTCTTCTTTGCATCATTAGGAATCTCCTCCATATTGCTTTCTCTGGGTTTTATGCTGACCATATCCAAGCTGGGCTTCAGACCCAACGGGAAGCTGCTCCTTATCGCTGTCCACACAGCGGCAGTCCTCCCCTTCACCATAAAAGCCATATCCCTGTTCTACAGCAGGATAAACAGAAGGTGCATAGAGTGTGCCAAAAGTCTTGGGGCAAAACCGCTGCGGATTCTATGGACAGTAAAGCTGCCGATGATAAAGAACGGTATATTCACAGCCGGCATATTTGCCTTTGCAGTATCGGCCGGAGAGGTCAACGGAGCCCTTATGCTTGCTCCTGAGGGCTTTACCACCATGCCTGTGGCAATCTACCGCCTTATAGGAGCATACAGGTTCTACCAGGCCTGTGCCATGGGAACTGTGCTTCTTCTGATATGCATTGCAGCCTTCTATGCAATTGACCGGCTGGGAGAGATAAGCCTATGAAACTGAAACTGGAGAATATAAAGAAGAGCTATGGGGCATTCACCCTGAATGCAGACCTGGAGCTTAAAGAGGGAGAATTTCACACTTTCCTGGGACCTTCCGGATGCGGAAAGACTACCCTGCTTCGTATAATCGCAGGGTTCACTGCCCCCGATTCCGGCCGCATATACCTTGATGGCAAAGACATAACTGAAATGCCATCCGAAAAGCGCAACATATCCATAGTCTTTCAGGATTACGCCCTCTTCCCCAATATGACAGTGGCAAAAAACATCAGTTATGGCCCGGAGACCCGTCACTGGCCAAAAGAGAGGATTGAGTCCAGGACAAAAGAACTGCTGGAGGCAATTGCACTTCCTGGGTACGGGAAGCGGAAACCAGACACCCTCTCCGGAGGCGAGAAACAGCGGGTTGCCCTGGCCCGGGCCATTGCAGTGAACCCTGCTCTGCTCCTCCTGGACGAGCCCCTCAGCGCGGCTGATGAAAAGCTGAAAGGGGTGCTTAAGGCCCAGATTCTGGAGACCCATCGGAAAAATCACCTGACCACCATCTATGTCACCCACGACCAGGAGGAGGCCATGACTATCTCTGACCGCATCTCCGTTTTCCGCCGGGGAAACATAGAGTGCACCGGCACACCTCAGGAAATCTACTTCCAGCCCAGAACCCTATACACTGCCAAGTTTATAGGCCAGTCCAACATCTTGAAAGGAAAGGTGATCTCCGCCGGAGATATGGTGGAGGTAGAGTGCCAGGGTCAGATTTTCAAGGTTCAGAACCGGTCATACCGGTACTCTGCCGGAGATCAGGTGATACTGTTCTTCCGTCCTGAATGCTGCACAGCTGCCCAGGGAAACGGGGAAAATATAATCAAAGGGAAAATAGCAGACAGAACTTTCTACGGAAGCCGCTACACCTGTTCTGTAAATACAGACTGCGGCATTATCAAGGTGTATGACACCTACCCCTTCAAGCTTCGGAGCGCCGGTTGCCAGCTGGCTGTAAGACCGGAGAACATAATACTTTTCCAGTAATGACAACTGGAAAGAACCGTGATATACTTATACAAACGCAAAATAATCGGAGGCATATATGAAAATTTGGGCCCACAGAGGGTGCTGCTACACCTGGCCAGAGAATACACTGCAGTCCTTTGAGGCTGCCAGCAAGCTGCCTGTGACAGGAATAGAGCTTGATATCCAGCTTACAAAAGACAACAAGATGGTTGTAATCCACGATGAGAAAGTGGACCGCACCACCAATGGAAAAGGCTGGGTGAAGGATTTCACACTAGAAGAGATCAAGGCCCTCAAGATAGAGACCCACCCTGTGAATGGGATAAAGCAGTACACCCAGGTCCCGACCATTGAAGAGGTTTTCACCCTGCTCAAACCTGTGTGCCTAAGCAAAGGCCTTCTCATCAACATTGAGCTTAAGACCAGCGAGGTGCGCTACGAAGGGATCGAGGATATGATTGTGGCGCTGGTCAAGGAATGGGGGCTGGACAAGTACATTGTCTACTCTTCTTTCAACCCTGACTCCATCGTGCTGATCAAGCAGAAGTACCCATATGTCAATGCAGGAATCCTCTATGACTCCGAGAAGCTCTGCCTTGAGTTCTCTCAGAAGTATCCTGTGAATGCACTGCATCCATACGTAGAGATGCTGGATGTTCCAAACATCAGGGAGAAGACAGACCTTCCTATCCGTGTCTGGAACGAGGAGGAGATTTTCTATCCCGGAAAGGAGCCATGCAAGCACTATGACTTTGCAGAGCTTGAGAAGCTGGGTGTAACAGATATCTTCACCAATATTGCCGACTACTATTGCAGCGGAAAATAAGGCAGAGATGGAAGTAATCTTCTTAGGCACAGGGACATCCCACGGAATACCTGTAATAGGCTGCGACTGCCCTGTCTGCACCTCAACCGACCCAAAGAACAACCGTACCCGGTGTTCAGTCTATGTCAAGGCCCAGGGGGCAGACATAATAATAGACATGACCCCGGAGTTCCGGATCCAGATGCTGCGGGAAAAGCTCTCTACAGCCGATGCAGTCCTTATAACCCATACCCATGCCGACCATCTCCACGGGCTGGATGATATCCGTCCCATGACTTTCAAGCGCCCTATGCCTGTCTACGGCAGCACCAAGGTGGTAGGGATAATACGGAAACGCTTCGATTATATCTTCAACGTTACGCAGATAGGAGGCGGCAAACCACATATCCAGCTTTACCCGGTGGAAGGCCCATTCTATATTCCTACCAGGGATGGAGGCAAGCTGGAGATAATACCTGTTCCTATGCTCCACGGAAAACTGGAGACTTTCGGCTACAGAATCGGCAGCTTTGCCTACCTTACCGACTGCAGCTATATTCCCAAGGCTTCCATGCATCTGCTGAACGGCCTTAAGGTTCTGGTGCTGGATGCCCTTAAATACAAGGATCACCCTACTCACCTGACAGTGGATAAAGCCCTGGCTTTAGCCCGGAAAATAGGGGCTGAGCGCACATACTTCACCCACATGTGCCACGACATAGACCACGCCAAGCTTCTTTCGGAGCTGCCTGCCGGGATAGAGCCGGCCTATGACGGTCTAAGGATAACAATCTGACGGAGAAAACATGGACAACTATATTATTGTACGGACAGAACACCTGAATCAGCATGGACACCTTTTCGGAGGCCAGATGCTGCTGTGGATCGACGAATTCTGCTGGATTGCCGCAGCCATAGACTTCCCCACCAAGAAACTGGTGACCCGGGCCATGGGAGAGACTTCCTTCAACCGGGGCATACCCAACGGCTCCATACTGCGGTTCGATACAAAGCAGAAGCATATAGGCTGCACCAGCGCAACCTACAGCTGCGATGTCTACATAATAGATGACAAGGAAGAGAACAAAAAACCTGTATTCTCCACCACCATCACATTCACCGCAGTGGATGAAAACGGGAAAAAGACCTCAATAAGGTAAAATCACATAGCCTCAAGGAACGGAATTCCTATAAGGGCAAAGCCGTTCTTAAGCACCTGAAGCACTGCCTTTGAAAGCACTACCCTTGCCTTGGCAACCTCGGGCTCGCTCTTCAGGATCGGGCAGTCGTGGTAGTATTTGCTGTAATGCTTTGCCAGGTTGTAGAGATATCCTGCAATGAGCATTGGATTGTACTCTGTTCCTGCCTGCTTCACAGTCTCCCCGAAGTTGCCTATAAGCTTGATTATCTCCCACTCATCATCGCTGGTGGCCAGGCTGTAGTCCACTGAATCGGTTGTCCCCTCATACTTGCCCAGCATTGTGCAGATACGGGCTCCGGTGTACTGCAGGTATGGTCCTGTGTTTCCGTTGAAAGAGAGGGACTCCTTAGGGTTGAAAACCATATCCTTTGTGGGGATTGTTGAGAGGAGGAAATAGTTCAGGGCACCCAGAGCAATAGACTCTGCAGCCTTGTCCACATCGGAGATCTCAGATTCTCTTCCCTTGGCAATAATCTCCTCCTTTGCCATCTTCTCAAGCTCTTCGATAAGGTCGTCGGCATCCACAACCTTTCCTTCTCTAGACTTCATCTTTCCTTCAGGAAGATTGACCATGCCGTAGGAAAGGTGATGCAGATCCCTGGCCCAGTCAAAGCCCAGCTTCTGAAGCACATAGAAAAGAACCTTGAAATGATACTGCTGCTCAGAGCCCACCACATAGAAAAGAGCATCGAAAGGCCAGTCCTTATGCCGGGCAATGGCGGTTCCGATATCCTGGGTTATGTATACAGATGTGCCGTCACCACGGAGAAGCACCTTGGTGTCCAGATTGATCTCGGAAAGGTCAACACAGATGGCACCCTTCTCATTCTTATAGAAAAGGCCCTTCTCAAGCCCTTCCATAATTATCTCCTTCCCCGACTTGTAGGTCTGGCTCTCATAGTAGATCTTGTCAAAGGAGATTCCAGTCTTCTTATAAGTCTGGAAAATGCCGTCTATGGTCCACTTGTTCATAAGCTTCCAAAGATCCACTGTAGCCTCATCCCCGGCTTCCCACTTCACCAGCATGTCCCTGGCTATAGGCTCAGCCTGGTCGTCGGTCTGAGACCATGTATTGTATTTCACATAATAGTCGCCTACAAAGTGGTCTCCCTTGATATTCTCCGACTCCGGGGTTGTGCCGGCGCCGAACTTCTGATAGGCTGCCATGGATTTGCAGATATGGATACCCCGGTCGTTGATCAGGTTAACCTTCTTGACCTCGGCGCCGTTGGCCGCAAAGATCCGGGATACGCTCTCGCCGTAGGAGTCGTTACGAAGGTGACCCAGATGGAGCGGCTTGTTCGTGTTAGGACAGGAGAATTCCACCATGATCCTCTTTCCTTCAAGGGAATCTGTGCGGCCGTAGTTATCGCCCTGGGAAAGGACAGAGCTGAGAGTCTGCTCCGCCACAGCCTTCCGGTCCACCTTGAAATTGACGTATGGGCCCGCTGTAAGGACCTGGAGCCCAGGTATGCCCTGGATATGGGCTGCAACATCAGCTGCAATCTTAGGAGGCGCTGTGCGAAGCTTCTTGGCATAGGCAAACATAGGGAAAGCCACATCTCCCAGCTCCGGCTTGGGAGGGATTCCGGGTATGATGGAATCGGGGGTAAAATCAACCTCGCCCCCTGCCTCCTTGAACACTGCCGAAAGGGCATCGTAGACTATATTTATAAGCTGTTTTCCTGTATCAATCATAATACTCACCTTATTCTAAAATTTTTATATATGCAAGCATCCGGGAGAAATGAGCCCCCTCTGCCATTGCCCTGCGGAAAGAGAAAAACCTGGTGTCGCAGCAGGTGCAGGCCTCAGATTTTATTATTTTTTTCAAATTCAACTTTGATAAAAGTTCAAAATTTATCAGTTTTAAATCTAAACTATAAATAGTTTCACCATCTTTTGTCTTGGTGCAAGTCACACCTGCGGGACCGAAGCTCTTGAGAAAAAAGTCATACCGCTCCTGCTCCACCCGGTAGCAGCATCCACCTATGGCAGGACCGATCAAGGCCTCCATATCCTGAAGCCGGCACCCATATTCCTCTGCCATCCGCAGGGCACCTTCGGCCGCTATGCCGGTTCCCTTCCAGCCCGAATGGAAAGCTCCCACCGCACCGGTGCGGGTGTCTCGGAGAAATATGGGGACGCAGTCTGCCACCGAGACACCCAGGGCTCTCGGCACCCGGGATATTATGCCGTCCCCGGGGAACAGCCCTTGGGCGTCGGCGGCTGAGCCATGGCCAGCAAGCTCCTCTGCGTCGTAGATGACGTGGGAATGCACCTGCTCCAGCACCAGCGGGTACTGCTCCGGGTCCGGGAGCCCCGAGGCCTTGAAAAAGGCCTCCCGGTGCGCCAGGTGGGGCTCTGTGTTGGCACCCATGTCGCCGGCAGCTGCCAGGGAGATGCAGACCTCTGCTTTTCTGTCTGAAAATGGCATAGCAAGATACATCACATTGTATACCTGTCTTCCTTGTTCTTCCTGACCTGGGTCTTGAGCTCCGGTATAGGGTTCCACTGCACCAGGATGCAGAACTCAGACTTCCAGTCCCACTCCGGAGTCTGTCCCGAAGAATCCAGCTCAGGATATCCTTTGTAGGTATAGGAAAGATCCCAGTCCCCCAGATGATGTACTATCTTTGTCTCCAGGCTCTTCAGCTTGAAGCCTGACTCATACCGTTTGTCCTTGTCCCAGAAGGAGAAGGATTTCCACAGGTCGGTGAACGGATTTATATATTCCTCACCCACTTTGTCAGCCTTTGACTTGGAATAGCGGTAAGTGCTGTTGTTCTCCGATGTGGTCTTGAAGGAGATATCAAAGAGCCTGTAAATATTTGCATGGAAGCCGAAGCTTGCAGTCAGGGCGTTGTCGGTGAACTTCTGGAGATCCATGTTGTACCCTATGTTGGCCTCGGTCTTATATCTTATCCTGTTGCGCCAGAAAGGCTTTCCATACTTGGAGAAGTTCAATGTGGCAACAAACTTTGACGGAACAAAATCCTCATCATCCTCCTGGAGCCAGCCTACACCATCCTCATAGTAGTATGGGCGCATCCACTCTGCCTTGTACATAAGGTTCAGATACCACAGGTTCAGAGTTGATATTGCCTCCTGATGATGTCCCTCGTGAATATTATACATATAGCTCTGCTTGAAATAGAGGTCGTCATCGAAGAAGCTGATCTTGCCCTCCAGCTCGTAATCCTGGGCATAGCTGTGCTGCAGGTTCTGTCTGTAAATACCCTGCAGATAGCTGTTTCCATATTCAAGCCGCTCAGTGAACCTGAGTGGATCGTATAAGACATCACCATCATCATTCTCCTTCATCCTGAAGAACATTGATGAAGTGAGGGGGCCGGTGCGCATGATATCCTCATTCTCAAATTCCCTGTTCAGAGGCTCCATAACAGTCTTGAAGCGGGCTGTCTGGAACTGCCGCCAGCCGGAAAGATAGCTGAGCATAAGCTCTGCCTCATGCTTCTTGAAATATTCCTTGTCCCATTCGAAGGTGTCCTCAACATATACAGGATCATCCTTATCGTCTATATAGTCAAAGCTCTTCTTGAACAATATGGTGTCCACCGAGTAGGAAAGATAGCTTTCAGATATCCGGTCAAACATGAAAAGAGGCATAGTCTTAAGCATCAGGTCGTTCTCGATCTGATAGTTGGAAGACATATAATCCTGAAGTCTGAGGCTATCCCACTCATTATCGGTAAGAGTCTCGTCCCGGTTGGCATGCTTACGGTACTCGCCGCTGAACACCAGATCCTCGTTGATGGTGAACAGTGTATTCAGGATTCCGGCCTTGTACATGAGCTTTCCTTCACCGTATGTACGCATTACAGAATAGGTACGGTCAAAGTCCACATCGCTTGGTACAAGGACATCGGCATCCTTGAGACGGTTATCTATGATGAAGTTAGGGGTGATCAGGTATCCCAGGTTGTGCTCAAAGAAGTTCCTGTCGGAATAGAGAGTTATCGGGATATCAGAGATATCATCAGGGGTACGGAGTCCCCAGATTTCCTCCTTCCCATCCTCCTTCTCATCTGCAAAAGGAGACTGGACCTTAGCCTTGAGCTGCTCTGCAAGCTGTTTCTTCCTTGCCTTCTCCTCCTCGGATTCCTCCGATTCCTCTGCCTCCTGGGCCGCCTTGCGTTCCTCAAGCTCCTTAGCCCGGCGCTGCTCCCGTGATTCCCGGGCAGTGTCCCTGTTGAAAGTCCGGTCAAAGATAGTGCCGTCCACCTTGACAGCCAGATCAGGAAGAACATAGTTCTCAGGATAGTAGAAAGTGGCCTCCGGGAAGCTGTAATCGGTCTTATGCCCTGGGTCCACATATCTGTCTTCAGACGGATCAAGTCCCTTGAAGCCGGAGATGTCCCGTGCCTTGTTCTTCCAGTTCATATAGAAGTCAAGCTTGGTCACCTGAAGGTCAAAATAGTTGCCGAAAATCTTGAATGTAGGATCGAACTCAGTGTGGAACAGCCAGTACAGACGGTCCCGGACACCGGTATATTCGTCTTCCTCATCCTCCACATCCTCCTCCATTCCCAGGATCTTGCCCCAGTTCATGTTCTCGCTGCGGTTCTCGAAATCCCGGAGGAGATACGGGTCTGAATAGATATCGAAGGAGAGTGTGGACTTGAAGTATTTGAACTCAATTCCGGTATTCAGCTCTGCTCCGTATCGGAATGGCAGCTCGGTGCTGCCGAAATAGCCTTTGTTCCAGTAGTCGTCCAGGCTGCCGTCATCATACTGATAGTATGGAGTGCTGTAGCCTGAGTAATCGTATATGTTACGGGTCTTGGCAAAACCCAGATAGAACTTGGTCTCGTTTATATGGTCAGTCTTGTTCAGGTCTCCCTGAAGAGCTCCGTAAAGTCCCAGGTTATAGTAGGCATCAACCATGAGCTTGACGTATGAATCATCATCCGGGTTCTCCTTGAGAGTGTCGGTACGGCGAAGGTAAAGGCCGTTAAGTTCCTTCTCGTAAAGCCTGTCCTCGGCATCTGAGGCTGCCAGGAAAGAGAGGTTCTCGCCGCTTTCTGTCGGTTCTCCCTTGAAGTAGGTGGTGGTCTGGATAAAGTGTCCTTTCACATCATGATATCCCACTGAAGGACGGAATACAAAACGGTCTCCCGGCTTGAAGAAGAAGGGGAAGTAGAACATGGGGACATTGCCCACATAGAGTACAGCATTGCGCACTCCCCACTCTCCCGGCGCCAGAAGCCATATCTTCTTGGCCTTGAGCCTGTAATACGAGGTCTCGGGATTGCCGTTGGAGGTGATGGTGGCATTCTCCATGACAGATACATTCTTGCCCGACTTGAATATCTTGTCGCCGGAATAGAAGAACTTGGTATCGTTACCCTTCATATCTATGGTCTTCTCAGAGATACCCTGGAAGAAGACTCCGCTCCAGTCGTCCAGATCAAAGGTGAGCTTGTCGCCGAAATACTTCTCTTCCTTGTCCTTGACCTTCCTGGTGTAGATTACATTGCCCTCGGCAGTCATAAGCTGCTTCTTCTGGTTGTAGACAAGCTTGTCAGCCTGGATCTGGTGGAGGACATTCTCCTTCTCCTCGTTGACTTCCAGTGTTACGCCGCCGCTTATGGTGACATAGTTCTCGTCTGCCTGCTCCACATTGAAGTAGCGGGTCTTGTCAGAACTTCTGATGATGAAGGTATCCCCGTTCTTCTTCTCAGGGGGCTGGCTCTCAAGCTCAAAATAGTCTAAAAGCCGCTTCTTAAGGGTGTCGCTTTCGCCATTCTCAGGCACTCCCACAGTCCGGCACCACTCCACCAGCTCGGTGTAGCTGGCAGTCTCTATATCCCGAACCAAGGTGCGGTAGAAAAGAGTGTCCTTGTCGCCCTGCTGTGCAGTTCCAGCCGGCTGTTCCCCAGCATCCTGGGCCAGGGCCGGGAATGCAGAAATGAGGAACAGAACTGTAAACAGCAGCAGAAGCTTTCTCATCAGAGGCGGTACATCTCCTTAAGGAACCGGCCTGTGTAGGAGGCTGGACATTTGGCAATCTCCTCGGGAGTGCCTGCGGCCACAACTGTGCCGCCGCCGGTGCCCCCTTCAGGGCCTAAGTCTATTATGTAGTCTGCCATTCTGATGACATCCATATTGTGCTCGATTATCACCACGGAATTGCCCTTGGCCACAATCTTCTCTATAACTTCCATAAGCTGCTTGACGTCGGCAAAATGTAATCCTGTGGTAGGCTCATCCAGTATGTAGAGGGTCTTGCCGGTGCTGACCTTGGAAAGCTCAAAGGCCAGCTTGACACGCTGGGCCTCGCCGCCCGACAGAGTCAGGGCCGACTGTCCCAGCTTTATATAGCCAAGGCCTACATCCCGCAGAGCATTGAGCTTGCGGCTTATGATCGTGTTGTTCTTGAAGAAGAGGCAGGCCTCCTCCACTGTCATCTCCAGCACCTCGTAGATGTTCTTGCCCTTGTAGCGGATCTCCAGGGTGTCCCTGTTGAACCGCTTTCCGCCGCAGACATCACAGGTTATGTAGACATCGGGGAGGAAGTGCATCTCGATCTTGATGGTGCCGCCACCCTCGCAGTTCTCGCACCGGCCGCCCTTCACATTGAAGGAGAACCGGCCCGGCTTGTAGCCTTTGGCCTTTGCCTCGGGCACTTCGGCAAACAGGTCCCGGAGGGCTCCGAAGACCTCCACATATGTGGCCGGGTTGGACCGGGGTGTGCGTCCGATTGCCGACTGGTCTATGTTTATGATCTTGTCTATGTATTCAAGGCCGGAGATGCTCTTATATGCACCCTCCGGTTCAGAGGCACGGTTGAGCCGGTTGTAGGCGGCCGGGAACAGGATGTCGTTCACCAGGCTGGACTTGCCGCTGCCTGATACACCAGTCACAACCACCAGCTTGCCCAGGGGGAACTTCACATCGATGTTCTTGAGGTTATGCTCCTTTGCCCCTTTTATGGTTATCCAATGATTGTTGGGAATCCGGGTCTTCTCCTTGACCTCCACCTTCTCCTCACCGTTCAGGAACTTTGCAGTTATGCTCTTCTTGTTCTTGAGAAGTTCCTTCACTGTCCCCTGGGCAACTATGCTGCCGCCGTGGACACCGGCGCCGGGGCCCAGCTCCACCACATAGTCGGCAGCTCTGATAGTCTGCTCATCATGCTCCACCACAATAAGGGTGTTGCCTATATCCCGCAGATGTTTGAGTGTATCTATAAGCTTCTCGTTGTCCCGCTGGTGGAGACCTATGGTAGGCTCATCCAGTATATAGAGGACACCCACCAGGGAGCTGCCGATCTGGGTGGCCAGCCTTATGCGCTGGGCCTCGCCCCCTGACAGGGTGGCCGCCTTTCTGTTCAGGGTCAGGTAGCCAAGCCCTACAGAATCCAGGAACTGAAGACGTGCCTTGATCTCCTTCATGATCTGACCTGAAATCTGCTTCTCCGTGTCGGAGAGCTCCAGCTTGTCAAAGAATGCTTTAAGCTCCTGCACTGAGGATGATGTAAGCTGCTCTATGTTCCTGCCGCCGATAGTGACAGCCAGGGCCTCGGGCCTGAGGCGGGCGCCGTGGCAGGCGGTGCATTCCCGCTGGCTCATGAAGGATTCTATGTATTCCCTCATGCTGTCGGAGAAGGATCCCCTGTGCCGCCGCTCCAGCTCCTTGAAGATGCCTGGGAAAGGCTTGTTGTAGTCCGATGTATGGTCTCCCTGCCTGCTCTTGTAGGAGATATGGAGCACCTTGTCGGAGCCGTGGTAAAGGATGTGCATTATCTTCTTGGGCAGATCCTTGAGTGGTGTGTCCAGGGAGAAGTTATATGCCTTGGCCAATGCCTCGAACCAGCTGTGGTACCAGGCCGACTTGGGTGTGAAAGGCAGTATGCCCCCCTCGTTGTAGGAAAGGCTCGTGTCCGGCATTATAAGCTTCTCGTCATACTCCATGGTTATGCCAAGTCCTGCACAGGATGGGCAGGCGCCGTATGGGTTGTTGAAGGAGAAAAGCCTTGGCTGCAGTTCCGGAATACTGATGTTGCAGTCTGGACATGAGTTCTTCTCTGAGAAGTAGTAGTCCTTGCTGCTGCCCCCCTCCTCCATTACAGAGACAATGACGCGGCCGCCGCTGGTATGGACAGCTGTCTCCACAGCCTCGCTGAGTCGGCTCTTGTTCTCCTGGCTCTTCTTGATACGGTCCACCACTATGTCGATGGAATGCTTTTTCTTCTTGTCCAGTGTTATGGTCTCGGTAAGCTCCCTTATTTCCCCATTCAGTCTGATCCGGGCAAAGCCTGCCTTGGCAGCATCGGAGATAAGCTTCTCGTGCTCCCCCTTCTTTCCATAGACCATAGGAGCCAGAACTGTCATCTTGGTTCCGTCGGGAAATGCATAGATCACATCCAGGATCTGGTCCACAGACTGCTCATGAATCTCCCTGCCGCACTGAGGACAATGCACCACGCCGATACGGGCAAAGAGAAGACGGAAATAGTCATATATCTCTGTTACAGTTCCAACTGTGGAACGGGGGTTTCTGTGGGTGGTCTTCTGCTCTATGGAGATGGCAGGAGAAAGGCCCTCAATATAATCCAGGTCAGGCTTTTCCATCCGCCCCAGGAACATCCTGGCATAGGATGAGAGGGATTCCACATAGCGCCGCTGTCCCTCAGCAAATATAGTATCAAAGGCCAGGGATGACTTCCCGGAGCCGCTCAAGCCGGATATGACCACAAGCTGATCTCTGGGCAGCTCCACATCAATATTCTTGAGGTTGTGCTCCCTTGCCCCTTTTATAATAATCTTATTCATAATACTCCAAAGTACATAGTTATACAGAGTAAAGAATATCCTATAATTATTATATATGCAAGAATAGGACTGAGCTTTCTGAATTGACAACCGAAAATACGCGTATTAAAATAAAAAAAGAATGAGCTCGTTTGTATTTTTTCTAGTCATTCTGGCTGCGGTGGCCCATGCCAGCTGGAACTTCTTATCCAAGAAAATATCCGGCAATCTGCCTGTCTTCTGGCTGGGTTCCATGTGCATCAACATGATACTGCTCCCCTTCACCATCGTCATAATCGCAAGAAACGGCTTCAACTGGCAGGGTGCGATTCCAATCCTGACATCAGCCACATTCCACTGCTTTTACTACATAACCTTGTTCAACTCCTACAAGTTCGGTGATATTTCAGCAGCATACCCTATCTCCAGAGGTACCGGCGTTGCCCTGACTGCCCTGGTGGCTGTATTTGTGCTCCATGATTATGTCTCTGCCACAGGCTGGACAGGAATATTGCTGATAGTATCAGGAATCCTTACAGTAGGACTTTCCAACACCATGACCAAGGAGGATATAACAAGCTGCCTCTTCGCATTCCTCACAGGTATAACCATAGCAGGCTACTCCCTGGCAGACAGCCGGAGTGCAGGCTTCAATCATCCTATAGTGTGCATAAATGTCATGAGTATAACCTCATTCATACTTGTTTACCCTGTTGCCTTCAGGAAAGGGTTCGGCAAGACAGTGAGGGAGAACCTGGACCATCTGCCCTATGCCCCTGTAATAGGGCTAGGCTCCCTGGGAACCTACCTTATCATAATGTTTGCCTTCAGCCTGTCAAACCATGCCAGCTACATTGTGGCACTCCGGGAATGCTCCGTGATCCTGGCCTCCATACTGGGCTTTGTGGTGCTCAAAGAAAAGCCTACCAAGCAGAAGATCATCGGTATAATACTTATCACCATCGGTCTGGTTCTGATAAAATTAGGTTGATATGAGCACTAAAATCAGCGTTCTGCTATTCAGTTTTCTTCTGCTTGGCCTGTTCACAGGGCCTTTTCTGCCGGCTGACGAGACAGAGGACCCTATCACAACCTATTCTAGGGAAGAGGGATACAGCACCTATGGTCAGATATCACTCTCTGCTTCCAAGGAAAAAATAGATGCAGTGCTGTGGAATTTTGCCGACTACGAGAACTGGCTTTTAGACGGCCTTACCCGGGAAGATCCCGAGGCAAAGAAGCTTACCTGCACACTGAACAGTATGAAGTTCATCCAGGACAGAAGCATTTTCAGGATCCTGTTTTCCCTCAACTTCTGGTTTCTGAAGAACAGGGAATATTCCATATCGTTCACTGTAAAACCGATGGATAATGGAACAGACGGAATAAGGCTGGACGTGGTGGATGAAGGGAGGATAACAAAGATAATCGATACCTTGAGCTACACCATATCAACAGATCATCAGGGGGATAAAGCCACAATCTACTATACAGGCCAATGCAGACTCCGGGGACTTGCGGCCCGGTTCTTCACCTTGAACCTTTACAAGAAGAACATTGAGTGGTATATCCGTACTTTTGCGAAAAATTTCATGAAAAAGCTGGGATCTCAGGACCTGGTCTTCTTTGCAAGCAACGACTGAGCATGCTCAAGGGAGATGGCATCCCTCTTTCCGGAGAGCATCCGGGCAATCTCCGAGATACGCTCCTGTCCTGTGATGACTGCTGCCTCGGTACAGGTCCGCTCCCCCTCGGTCCGCTTGGTCACCAGTATATGGTTGTCGGCATTGACTGCAATTGTGGCCAGATGGGTTATGCAGAGCACCTGTTTCTTGGCAGAAAGCTTTGAGAGGTAGTGGCCCAGCTGAACTGCAACCTCGCCGCCTATTCCTGCATCAATCTCATCAAACAGGATGGTGTCCACAGGATCTGAGCTTGCAAAGGCACTCTTGACTGCCAGCATGATCCTTGAGAGCTCACCTCCGGACACTGCGCTGCTTATAGGCCGCATAGGCTCTCCCTTGTTGGGAGAGATCATGAAGTTAATGGCATCTATACCTGTGGATGAAAGCTCAGTCTCATCAACTGCAATATGGAATACTGCCTTTGGCATTCCAAGTTCCTTGAGTATAGCCTCAATCTCTTTCTCAAGACTCTGGGCCTCTTTTTTACGGGCTTTTGAGACAGCCTGGGCCAAGGTCACAACCTGTTTCTCCAGCCTGCCCTCCTCCCTAAGGAGTGCATCTCTGCTGCCGCTGAAATCAGAAAGCTGGCTGTAGTTTTTTCTGGCCTCCTCCCCATAGGCAATCACATCCTCTATGGTCTGGCCATATTTCTTCTTAAGGCGCCTTATAAGGAAAAGCCGTTCCTGGCACCGTTCAAGCTCATCGGGATCATAGGCATCGTGGGCCAGGTAGTCCTTAAGGTTCTGGGCTATATCCTCCACCTCGTAGTAGGATTCATCAAGACGCCTTGAAAGATCCTCCAGGGACTGATCAATCTTTGCCCCCTGCTCTGCCGCGCTCCGCGCCTGCTTAAGAGCCTGGACCGCACTGCCGCTTCCGGAGAGGAAGGATGAGGCTTCTTCCAGATAATGGGACAGCTTGTCGTGGCTGTTAAGAACTCTTATGCGGTTATCAAGCTCCTCTTCCTCGCCCACCTTAAGGTCAGCCTTTGAGATCTCGTCCATGGCAAAGGCCAGGAGCTCAAGTTCCCGCTCCCTGTCGGCTGCCGATTTCTCAAGCTCCTCTATGGAGCGGCGGCAGGCAAGAAGCTGACCATACTGGGTCTTAAGCTCAGAAAGCTCTTTCCCAAGCCCTGCACCGCTGTCTAAAAGCCGCATCTGACTGGTCTGGTTAACCAGGGTGTACTGCTCGTGCTGCCCATGGATATCCAGCACAAGGGAGGCAAACTCTGATAGCTCGTCCCTGGTTATGCTTGTTTTCTGGATGGAGATGGAGCCTCTTCCGTTCTTCCGCAGGGTACGCCGCACCAGCACAGAGCCCTCATCATCTGCAATACCGTGCTCCTTGAGCCAGGCAAGAACCTCTGGATTCTGAGTGAAGAAACGTCCTGTTATCTGGCATTCATCGGTGCCGGTCCGCACCATCTTGGCATCGCCCTTACAGCCGCAAAGCATGGCCACAGATGAGGCAATTATGGATTTTCCCGACCCGGTCTCACCGGACAATATATTGAGCCCTTCGGTGAAGCTGATGGTGCATTCCTCCACCAGTGCAAAGTTCCTGAGGACTATCTCGTCAATCATCAGTCAGCTCCATGGAGGCTCATCCGCTCCCTGAACTTGAAGAAGAACCGCTTGTCGCTGCCGGGCAGTGTGATCACCCTGGCCTTGCATACACTTTTCTCGAACACAATCTTGTCTGTGTTCCTGATGGATATGGTGGTCTGACCGTCCAGAGCCAGGATTATGTTGCTGTTCCTGGCCTCCAGTGTCACTGTGATCTTCTTCTCCGGTGACACCACAATAGGCCGTACAATGAATGAATATGGGCATATAGGAGTGAGGATTGTGGTATCCATATCAGGATATACAATAGGACCGCCTGCTGCCGATGAATAGGCAGTGGAGCCTGTGGTTGTGGATACAATAAGACCGTCTGCCATATAGCGTCCAAGCCGCTCATCATCTATATCCACAGCCATCCGCACTGTCCTTGAGTCCGGGCAGTTGATCACCCCTTCGTTGAGGACCAGACCGTGGGCAACAGTCTCGCCGCTCCTGATGACAGAGACATCCAGCATGGTATGCTGACGGCATACATAAGTGCCGTTCACAAAGTTTTCAAGGGCATTCTCCCACTGGTCTCTCTCCACCTCGGTCATAAATCCTATGGTGCCGAAGTTGATGGCAAGAATAGGGATATCAAAGGGAGCCGCTTTTCTTGCAGCCGCAAGCACTGCACCGTCGCCACCCAATGTCACAAGAAGAGAGAACTGGCTTCCCACCCTGTAGTGGTCCAGCTGGCTGTTCCTTATGACAGTGACAGAGTAATCCCTCTCCATAAGGTACTTCTCCATATCCATGGCGATACGGCCGGCACCCTCTTTATTGTAATTGCAAACTATAAGAACTTTTTTAAACCCGTTTTCCATAGTATCTGCCATTATTTTTTCCCCAATATGGTGAAGTTGTCAACATCTGAGCTGAAGACAATGCCGCTTCCCGGTGTGGCAAAGCAGTCAAGGGCCTTGATGGCATCCAGTATGGCGGCCGACTTCTCCTTCTCTGTTATGATCAGGAGAATCTCCTTCTCCGGCACAATAGTTATGCCGAAGAACTTCACATCCTCCTGCTTTCCGGTGCCCCGGGCATTCAGGACAGTGCCGCCGTGGGCTCCTGCCTTTCTTGCCGCAGCCATCACATCATCTGCAAAGCCTGAGTTTACGATAATAAAAATCATCTCATGAGAAGTCTCTTTATTCATTGTCTGTTCTCCTGTCTTGAAATATTCCATCCCGTTGCTCTCTGCCATGAACTTCATCACAGAACTTACCCCTGTCACAGCTGCAAAGCCTGAAAGTCTCTTATCCTCCAGGGCAGCATTCTGAACAGCATCAAGGATAGGATTGAGATTCTGGCTTTCTGTGACAATAATCACAGCATCCTGGTCGCTCTCCCCCAGCCCGAAGAACTGCAGCACAGAGTTGTCAGAGATTGAGCGGCAGGGAATTATAGTGCCTCCCCGGGCACCGGCCCCTTTAGCCGCATTCACCAGCAGCTCACCGGAATTCCGCCCCACAAGGGCATAGATCATCTTATTTTCCATACTGCTTCTCCTTCATGCTGAACACAAGGCCCAGAATCTGAATAGTTATGAGAGGTGTCATGGCAACCATGGCAATGACTCCAAAGGCATCAAGGACAGGATTTCCCCCTGCCGCCCTGGATGCCCCCAGCGTAAATGATAAAATGAATGTGGAGGTCATGGGTCCCGAAGCAACACCACCGGAGTCAAAGGCAATAGCTGTGAAGAGCTTCGGGGTGAAGAATGTGAGAAGTATTGCCAAGGCATAGCCAGGGATGATGAAGTGCCACAGGCTAGCCCCTGAAAGGACTCGGTACATGGATAGTCCGATAGCCAGGGCTATACCGGCAGAGAGGGAGATAAGCATAAAACGCTTACGTATATGACCTCCGGAAATCTCCTCTATCTGCCCGTTCAAAACCCAAACCGCAGGCTCTGCACACACGACCACAGCACCCAGCACAAGGCCTATGGGGATGAGAATCCAGCTGCAGGAAAGAGCTCCTATGACTGCGCCGATTTTGTTCCCCACCGGCATAAAGCCCCCCTGCACTCCTGTCATGAACAGGACAAGTCCCACAAAGGTGTAGATAAGTCCTGTGACCATTCTCCGCACCTGATATGGAGGCATATGTATAAGGGTAAGCTGGAATATTATGAACATGAATGCCATAGGGAGAAGAGATGATAGAATCTCCTTTGCCACATCAGGCATTACATCAATAAAGCCTGTGAACTCCACAGGGTCGCTGGAAGCAGCCCCGGAAGCTGTACCGCTGCTCAGGAGTCCCAGAAGCAGCACTGCAAGGATAGGACCTATGGAGGCTATTCCAGTCAGACCGAAGCTGGAATCACGGGTTGCGGCTCCACCTTTGGAGGAGGCCACACCCACACCCAGGGCGATTATAAAAGGAACAGTCATAGGGCCGGTGGTGGCTCCCCCGGCATCGAAGCCTACAGCCATGAAATCAGGCTTTGTCAGGTAGGCACACAGAAATACAATGCCATAGAAGATAATCAGAAGCCAGCGATAGGATATATTGAACACGATACGGAGCAGACCTATGACCACAAAAAAGCCTACACCCACAGCAATCATGAGAATAAGGGGAATCTTCGAGACAGCCGGGTTCACCCCCACCACCTGGGTGGCCAGCACCTGGACATCAGGCTCGGCTATGGTGATGAAAAAGCCTATGGCAAAGGCGGCACCTATAAGAAGCAGAAGCTTCCGCTTTGCAGTAAGGGCAGCCCCCGCCTTCTGTCCTATGGGGCTTATACCCAGGTCGGCTCCCACCAGGAACAGGGTAAGCCCTGCAATGACCAGCAGGGAGCCGGCCAGAAACCGCACCAGGGTGGCAGAACCCACCGGGGCAATTGTAAAGTTGAGAAGAAGGACTATGACAATGATGGGAACGACTGAGATACAGGTCTCTTTCAGCTTTACGACAATATTCATACGGCGCTATTAAATGTTTTTAATAAAGATCCGGCTGTTCCTTGAATAGTTATATGCAGTTTTCTTTTTCTCGGGCAGGTCGGAGACAACCCCTTCCTCAAAGCCCATTCCCAGGAACCAGTCTGAAGTGCGGGTTGTAAGGACAAACACCTTCTTAAGCCCCATCTTCTTGGCCCTTTCGCACAGGAACTCTATCATCTTCGGTCCCACACCCAGGTGGGAATAGGCAGAATCCACAGCCACAGCCGCAATCTCGCCCACCCCCTCCGGGTAGACATGGAGAGCGCAGGAAGCGTGGACTGCACCATCTATCTCAAACACGATGAAATCGTTGAGAGCATCCTCTATCATAGCCTCGGTGCGGGGAAGAAGTATGTTCTTGTCCACAAAAGGCTTCATGACACGGAGCACATCCCCCACCTCGTCGTAGCGCATGGAGCGGATGCCGCTGTACTGGTTAGAGTAGACCATAGTGCCGGAGCCCAGGTTGGAGAACACCTCCCGCAGGAGAACACCGTCGCTGCAGCCGTCCAGTATGTGGACGCGGGAGACACCGGCCTCGCAGGCACGGCGTGCCTTGTCCAGCAGTGTCAGACCAGGCACCAGCTCGTTGTCCCTGAAGAACTGCTGGACATCAAGCAGGCTGAGGTTGCTTATGCGGCCGGTGGTGGCTACCACGGCTCCGGCCGGCAGTTTATAATCGGCTGCCATGAAGGCGGGCCGGGATGTTATGAAAAAGAGCTTGTCAGCCCCCAGCCGTGATGCGGTGACCACAGCCAGATCGTCGGAGAGGAGGTTGTAGGGGCGCCCGATGGAGCTCCACCCCACACATGGGAGAATAGGAATAAAGCCGTCGTCCAGGATCTTTAGGAGCTCCTTGGTCAGGATACGCTCTGCATAGCCGGTGTGCTGGTAGTCGGTGCCATCCACCACTCCGACGCCCCGGGCCCGCACCCAGTTGCCGATCACTGCCGGGCATTCGTAGGCAGAAAGGCTGGTCATGATCCTGTTGGCCACATCAAAGGCTGCCATCTCCACAAAGGGAATGGCATCCGGCCCTGTGACACGCATGCCGTCAATCCACTGGTACTTTATGCTGTAGTCGGAAAGGACCTCGTCGATCCGCTCCTTGGCTCCGGGCACCAGCACAATCCGTATGCCGGCCTCCCGCAGCTTCACCACATCCCTTATAAGAAGAGGAAACTGAGGATTGTCAATAATGTCACAGTCAATCTTGATGACAAAGCACTTGCCTTTAAACTGATGCAGGTAATGGAACACCTCGCGGATAGTCTGTACCTGGATCTGTCCCTGGTTTAATTCACTATTTTCCATAACTTTATCTTATAATGATTTATATATATTTGCAATAGAAAATCGCCATTTTCATCATATCCAAGTTTCAAAGTTGATTTTGAATATTTCTGCAACTTTATAGAAGTTTATTTTAAAAAGTACTTGATTTATTGAGATTTTCAAACTATAATCCAAGTATGATTGGAAGAATTCAATACCTGAAAGAGCTTGCCCGTCACATGGACAAGCATGTTATCAAGGTGATTACAGGCATCCGCGGATGCGGTAAATCAGTGGTTCTGGAACTTTTCCAGAAAGTGCTTATGCAGAAAGGAATACCGGAGAACCGCATGATCTTTGTCCACCTGGACGAAAGTGCCTACTCAAGGCTCCTGGATGCAAAAAACCTGGAAGATTATATTGTAGAGAAACTCCAGGAAGGAGTGATGAACTATATCTTCATCGACGATGCCTACAAGTGCACAGGTTTCCAGAAAGTGCTCTCTTCCCTCCTTGCCAGGGGAAATGCCGACCTCTACATATCCGGCTCCAACCGGACTGCCCTGACCGAAGGACTTTCCGATTTCCAGCTTGTCACCATGCTTCCCTATTCCTTCGCAGAATACCTGGAGGCTCAGAAGCAGAGCATGCTCAAGGCAGTGGCAGAACAGACTGTGGAGCAGCACTTCATGGATTTTGCCCGGTATGGCAACATCCCATTCACACTGCAGCTTTTCAAGAACTCAAGGAACATCAACCAGTACCTGCTGGGACTTTACAACACCATCATCGTGCAGGATATAGCCTCCATCCACCCTATCAAGGAAATCAAAGTGCTGGATGCGGCCATGAGCTACATGCTCACTCACACAGGCATATCATGTTCCTCAAAGAAACTGGCTGACACCCTGACAGAGCAGGGATTCAAGACTACCCAGCCTACCGCCGAGAACTATCTGCAGTTCATGGAGGAATGCGGCCTTATCTTCCGTGTCGGACGCTATGACATCAAGGAAAGGGAGAATCTCAAGAGCCTTCCTACCTTCTATGCAGCAGATATGGGCCTGAGCAACATGCTGACAAAGAAGCCGGAGATGAATCCTATCCTCAGGAACCTGGTGTTCCTGGAGCTCAAGCGGCAGCAATACGACATCTGCGTGGGCAAGGTGGGAAACAACACCATCGATTTTGTGGCATCAAAGGGTGGTCAGACCTGGTACATCCAGGTGGAAGCATTTGTCAAGGATACAAAGGTGCTTAACAAGAAGCTGCGCCCCTTCAGACAGATCAGGGATTTCTATCCAAGAGTCCTTATTTCGCTTGATAAGACAACAGGTACATCAGAGTCCGGAATACGGTTCTGCAATGCCCTGGATTTTCTTCAGAACGGACAGCTGTAAGATATAATGCGCAAACTGCTCTCTGCCATCCTGCTTACTATTTTATCCTGCCTCCTCTTCTCCTGTGCCACCTACGAGAACACAAAGCAGAGCTTCTCCAAGGTGTGCTCCCGGGACATTGCGGCGCTGGGAATAAAGGATGCATACGAACTTGAGCAGTTTTTCCTGGCCCATAACCCGAAGGTGGACAAGGCCAAGGTCATGCGGCTGGCAGGCTACTATGTGAACGAAGGAAGGTTCGAGGGAATAAATTCCGATGTGGCGTTCTGCCAGATGTGCCTTGAGACCGGATTTCTCCGATATGGAGGGCTGGTTAAGCCATGGTTCAACAACTACTGCGGACTTGGAGCTATGAACAAGAAGAACCCGGGAGAAAAATTCCCCTCCGAGACCATAGGAGTCCGGGCCCATATACAGCACCTCCATGCCTTTGCAACCAAGGATAAGAAGCTTAGGAACAAGCTGGTGGATCCACGCTACAAATATGTGCAGCCAAGGGGAAAGGCCCCCACAATATGGAAGCTGGCAGGAACCTGGGCCATGGACAAAAATTACGGAAACAAACTTGATGCTCTTTTAAAGGAGCTCGATAATTATTAAAGGGAGAAAAAAGTGAACGGATTAGATGCTTTTTTAAATGCGATTGATGACGTGGTATGGGGAATTCCTACCATTGTCCTGATTCTGGCAACCGGTCTTCTTATGACTATAGCTTGCCGCGGTATCCAGTTTACAAAGAGCAAGCTGGCCTTTAAGTCTATCTTCAAGAAGAATGAAGAGAACGGCTATGGAGAGCTTACCGGTTTTGCGGCTCTGTGTACTGCTCTTTCGGCAACAATCGGAACCGGTAACATCGTAGGTGTTGCAACCGCCATTGCAGCAGGCGGCCCTGGTGCCCTGTTCTGGATGTGGTTTGCCGCTATCCTGGGCACAGCAACCAAGTATGCCGAGTGTATGCTTGCAATCAAGTACCGCGAGGTTGACCCTAAGGACGGACATGTTCTCGGCGGACCATTCTATACAATAGAGAAAGGTATGGGAGCAAAATGGAAGTGGCTGGCAGTCCTGTTTGCAGTATTCGGCGCAATGGCCGGAATGATGGGAATCGGTACCATGACCCAGATCAACGGTATCACCTCTGCCATCAACAATGTATTTGACCCCAAGAACGCACATATCGCCTTCGAGTTCGCAGGCACATCATATTCATGGGCAACTGTTATCGGTGGCCTCTTTGTTACATTCTTCGCCGGCCTGGTAATCATCGGTGGCCTCAAGAGAATCTCCAAGGTTGCATCCATCGTTGTTCCATTTATGGCATTCATCTATGTATTC